>NZ_JBJEHY010000199.1:0-24912 GCF_051876515.1 Nocardioides sp.
TGCTCGTCGCCAGCCTCTGGCTGGCGCTGGTCGTGGCCATCGCCGAACCGTGGGCCTGGGGCATCTCCGGGGTCGCCCTGCTCGTCATGGCGGGCTCCTTCGTCTCGTACGGCTCGGCGCAGGTGCGGCTGACCGACGGCGTCCTGCACGTGGGCCGCGCCCACATCGGCGTCGAGCACCTCGGGCGCGTCGAGGTCCTCGGCAAGGACGAGATGCGGCTGGCCGCCGGACGTGACGCCGATCCGCGCGCCTTCATGGTGCTGCGGCCGTACCTCAAGCGTGGCGTCCGCATCGAGGTCGTCGACCCGTCCGACCCGGCCCCGTACTGGCTCTTCCACACCCGACGCGGCCAGGATCTGGCGAACGCCCTGGCTGGCGCCCTCGATCGCTAGGGTGGCGGCATGGCTACCGGCTCGAACAACAGCAAGCTCTGGACAGGGTTCTCCCTCGTCGCCGCCCTCGGTGCGGCGACGGTGGCCCGCAAGGTGCTGGACACCACGTGGCGAGCCACGACGGGCAAGACCCCGCCGGCCAACCCCGCCGACCCCGACGTCGAGCTGTGGGAGGCCGTCGCCTGGGCCGCGGTCAGCGGCACCCTGATCGCCCTGGCCCGCATGCTCGCGACCCGTCGGGCCGCCCAGTACTACCAGCGCAGCACCGGCCACCTGCCCGCGCAGCTGCAGAAGGACCCCCTCCTCTGAGCGCGGGCCGACAGGCCCCGGAAACGCAGAACACCGCCGACCACTGGGAAGGTCGGCGGTGTTCTACGTCCGCTCAGATGCAGTCGCGGCAGATCAGCTTCGCCTCGTCGGCGAGCTGCGACCGGTGGTGCACCAGGAAGCAGCTCATGCACGTGAACTCGTCGTCCTGACGAGGCATGACCTCAACGGCCAGCTCCTCGTGCGACAGGTCGGCACCCGGAAGCTCGAACGACTCAGCGGCCTCAGCCTCGTCCTCGTCGACCTTGCCGGAGTTCTTGTCGTGCCGGCGAGCCTTCAGTTCCTCGATGCTCTCCTCGCTCTGGTCCTCCTCGGACTTGCGCGGTGCGTCGTAGTCAGTAGCCATGCCCACCCTCCATCAGGACCTTGTGGGTCCGTTTCACCTCGTGCTTCGGCGCCAGATTGTGCACCATTTCTGCGTCTCAGGTGTATCCGGGGTCGCAGCGGTCGGAAAACGGTGTCGGCCGCCGGTCTATTCCCGAAACTCGCCAGGTGAACGAGAGGTGAACCCGGAGCGAACAAGCAGGGCGCCGAAAGCGTCCCAGGAGGCCTCCGACGTACCCACGAGTAGCCCTCGGGGGTCGGCACCGGGGACCGTCTCCGGCAGCGATCCCGGGACCAGCTCGAACCGACCGCCGGCCTCGCTCAGGACCAGCCCGCCAGCGCTGTGGTCCCACGGGCGCGGCCCCTCCTCGACGTACGCGTCGGCCGTCCCCTCGGCGACGTGGCACAGGTCGAGGGCGCACGAACCCATCCGCCGAATGTCACGCACGGCGGGCAGCATCCGGGCCACGCACGCGGCCTGGTGGGCCCGCACCTCGGCCTGGTAGCCGAAGCCCGTCAGCACCAACCACTGCGACTCGGGCGTGGGACTTCTCACACCGATCGACTGCCCGTCGCGGGTCGCGCCGTGGCCCGCGGCGGCGGCGTACGTGGTCGAGGTGACGATGTTGACGACCGCCCCGGCCACGACCCGCTCCCCCACCTCCGCGGCCACGGAGACGGCGCACTCGGGCAGGCCGTACAGGTAGTTCACGGTCCCGTCGATCGGGTCGACGACCCACCGCACCCCGGACGTGCCCGGACGGTCCTCGCCCTCCTCGCCGAGCACGGCGTCGTCCGGCCGCTCCCTCAGCAACCGCTCCCGGATCAGCTCCTCGCACGCCCGGTCGGCGGCGGTGACGACGTCGACAGCACTCGACTTGGTGTCCGCGACCTCGATACCGTCCGCCCGCATCCGACGGGCCAGGGCGGCCGCCTCCGTCGCCAGCGAGACCGCGAGGTCCCGCAGGACCCGCGGGTCGGGAATCCCCTCGGTGCCCACGTCCGGGCTCACTGCCCGCACAGGGCGGGTCGGTCGCCGCGCGCGTTCGCGCAGCAGCCGACCGGGCACAGGTCCGGCCACGCCGGCTCCGAGCCCACGGCGGCGCGTACGACGGGCTCCCCCCGCTCGGCGGCCGCGCGCTCCACCAGGAGGTCCTTGAGCCCGGCGACGAAGGCCGGGGCCACGCCGGCCGTCGCGGCCCGGGTCGCGAGCAGCCCGAGCCGCCCGGCGGTCGCCAGCGCCTCCGTGTCGAGGTCGTAGACGACCTCCATGTGGTCCGAGACGAACCCGATCGGGGCCAGCACGACGGCGGTCGTCCCGCCCTCCTGCAGGGCCTCGAGGTGGTCGTTCACGTCGGGCTCGAGCCACGGGACGTGCGGGGACCCCGACCGCGAGCAGTAGACGAGGTCCGCCCCGTGGGTGTTCCCCGTCCGCTCCGCGACGCGCGCCACCAGCTCGTCCACGAGGCTGCGGTGCTGCCGCTCGTACGCCCGTGGCTGGGCCGGGTCGCCGGACGCCTGTGCCATCTGCTCGGGGATCGAGTGGGTCACGAAGACGAGGCGGGCCCGGGCGCGCTCCGGCTCCGGTAGCCCGTGGAGTGCCTCGACGAGAGCGTCGGCGTTGGCCTCGACGAAGCCGGGGTGGTTGAAGTACTGGCGCAGACGGTCCAGGCGCGGGGCTCCGGGGACCGCCGCCACCGCGTCGGCGAGGTTCTCGCGGTACTGCCGGCAGCTGGAGTACGAGGAGTACGCCGACGTCGTCAGCACCGCCGCCCGGGTGATCCCGTCGGCCGCCATCTGGGCCAGCACGTCGGTGAGGTACGGCTCCCAGTTCCGGTTGCCCCAGTAGAGCGGGACACCGATGCCCGCGGCGTCGAGCTCGGCGCGGAGGGCGGCCAGCAGGGCCCGGTTCTGGTCGTTGATGGGGCTCTTGCCGCCGAACCCGAAGTAGTGCTGCCCGACCTCGACGAGCCGCTCGGGCGGGATGCCGCGCCCCTTGGTGACGTTCTCCAGGAACGGGACCACGTCCTCGGGCCGCTCGGGACCGCCGAAGGACAGCAGCAGGACGGCGTCGTACGGGCTCACGTCCACCCCTGCCGTCGCGTTCGGTTCGATGGTCGGCAGGGAGGTCGCTTCCATGGCGTCAGCGTAATGAGTTGGGCAACTGCCCTAGATCAGTAGGGGTCTCCCCCGCGTTGCGTGCGCGTGCGGGCGCCGCATTCACTACTGTGCGGTCCATGTCGACAACACGCGCCCCCCACGACTGGAGCAACTGGGCCGGTCTGGCCCACGCCCAGGTCTCCGAGGTCCTCAGCCCGCCGGACGCCGCCGCCGTCCAGGAGGCAGTCACCCGTGCCCGCGACGCAGGGCGCCGGGTCAAGATGGTGGGCACGGGCCACAGCTTCACCGACATCTCCGCGCCCCAGGACGTCATGCTCCGCCCCGACCGCATGGGTGGCATCGTCTCCGTCGACCGGGAGGCGATGACCGCGACGGCCCTGGCCGGGACCCCGCTGAAGGTGCTCAACGCGTCGCTGGCCGAGATGGGCCTGTCCCTGCACAACATGGGCGACATCGACGAGCAGACCCTGGCCGGCGCCACGGCGACCGGCACCCACGGCACGGGCGGTGTCGCCGCCGGCCTGGCGGCCCAGATCGCGGGGCTCGAGCTCGTCACGGGCACCGGCGAGCTGCTGCGGGCCAACGCGCAGGAGAACCCGGACGTCTTCGAGGTGGCCCGCGTCGGCCTCGGCGCACTGGGCATCCTCACCACGATCACCTTCAAGGTCGAGCCGCTCTTCCTCCTCGAGGCCCACGAGCAGCCGATGGAGTGGTCGCGCCTGGTCAGTGAGTACGACGACCTGGCCGCCGACTGCCACCACCTCGACGTCTTCTGGTTCCCGCACACCGACCGCGCCATGGTGAAGCAGAACCGCCGGCTGGCCGCCGACGTCTCCGAGGCCGAGCCGCCGTCGCGCTTCGCCGCCTGGTGGGAGGACGAGTTCATCTCCAACACCGTGCTCGGGCTGATGTGCAACCTGACCAACCGCGCCCCGTCGACGATCCCGACGTTCAACCAGATCGCCGGGCGCGCCCTGTCCGAGCGTCGCTACTCCGACATCGCGCACCAGGTGTTCACCAGCCCGCGCCGCGTCGTGTTCCGCGAGATGGAGTACGCCGTGCCGCGCGAGGTCGGGATCGAGGTGCTCAAGGAGTGCCGCAAGGCGCTGGACGCCTCGGACTGGAAGATCAACTTCCCCGTCGAGATCCGCAACGCCCCGGCCGACGACATCCCGCTGTCCACGGCCAACGAGCAGGACTCGTTCTACCTCGCCTTCCACACGCACGGCGACGCCGACCACACGGCGTACTTCGCGGGCATCGAGGAGATCCTCAAGGCCCACGGCGGCCGACCCCACTGGGGCAAGCTGCACACGCGCGACGCCGACGAGCTGCGGGGCGTGTACCCGCGCTTCGAGCAGTTCCTCGCCATGCGCGACCGCCTCGACCCCGACCGGGTCTTCGCGAACCCCTACCTCGAGCGCGTGCTGGGCGCCTGACGCCTGCGCGGGTCGAGCCTGTCGAGACCTTCAGCGTCTCGACAGGCTCGACGAGCAGGTGCGGGTCGGCGCCAGGTGCGGGGCGGCGGCAGGTGCGGGGCGGCGGCAGGTGCTGGCCTCAGGCGGTCGCGTTGCCCCGGGGCAGCGGCGCGTTCCAGCCCCACCGCATGGCCAGCAGGCGCCACACCAGGCACGTGCCAGCGCCGGCCGCGAGCACCAACCACAGCGGCTGGCCCCACTCGTGCAGGGCGACCGAGATCCCGGCGCCGAACAGTGCGGGGGTGCCGTACAGGACGCCGGAGAAGACGACCGGCACGCGGCCGGCGAGGACGTCGCGCATCATGCCGCCGCCGATCCCGGTGACGAGACCCATCACGGCGGCCGCGACCGGCTCCAGCCCGAAGGCGAGCGCCTTCAACGCGCCGGTGACGCAGAACAGCGCCAGCCCCATCGCGTCGAACAGGTCCACCACGCGCTCCAGACGTCCCACGAGCGGGTGGTGCACGAAGGTCACCAGACCGGCGACCACGGGCACCAGCAGGTAGCGCCAGTCCTGCAGGGCCGCCGGCGGCACCGCGCCGATCAGCACGTCGCGCAGGAACCCTCCGCCCAGCCCGGTGACCAGGGCCAGCACCAGCGCGGCGAACAGGTCGAAGTGACGGCGCACGGCCAGCAGGGCCCCGCTGACCGCGAAGGCGAAGATCCCGACCAGGTCGGCGGCCACCAGCAGGGAACCAAACTCCACCGCCATCTCGTTTTCCGCCACCCGAGAAGGTTAGTGCTGGTGCACCCGCCCGACGAACCCGCGGCACACGCCCCCACAAGCCCACGACGCAGGGGGCGCTGGCGTAGGCTCGTGCGTGTCGGCGTGTGCGTCGACGTCCCGCCGACCACCGTCAGGAGTGCCCCACAGATGCCGCAGCTCACGCTCACGGGTCTGAGCCGTGACGGGAAGCGCCTGCTGCTGGTGGACGAGACCGGGACTGAGCACACGTTGGCGGTGGACTCCGTACTCCGCGCAGCGGTACGGGGCGAACGCGACCGCATCGGACAGTTGGAGATTCAGATGGAATCAGCCCTCCGCCCGCGAGACATCCAGGCCCGGATCCGGGCCGGGGAGAGCCCTGAGGCGGTCGCCGAGGCGGCCCAGACCAACGTCGAACGGATCATGCCGTACGCCGCCCCGGTCCTGGCCGAGCGTGAGCACATGGCCGAGCGTGCCCAGGGATCCTCGGTGCGCCGTACCGGCGACGGCGCGCGCATCCTCGGGGAGGCCGTGGCCGCGCAGCTGCGTGCCCACAACGTCGACCCGGAGTCGGTCGAGTGGGACGCCTGGCGCCGCGAGGACGGCCGCTGGACCCTGACCGCGCTGTACGAGACGGCGGAGCGCGCCGGCCTGGGATCGTTCTCGTTCGACACCCGCGGCAACTACGTCACCGTGGACGATGACGACGCCAAGTGGCTGATCGGCGACGCCCGCCCGGTGGCACCGTCCACCCCGGCGCGCGACGACCTGCAGGCGGCGCGCGAGCGGCGCCTGGGCGTGAACAACTTCGACGAGGACGGTGACGTCGGCGACGACGCCATCGAGCTGGTCACCGCACCCGCACCGTCACGCCCCGCTCCGGCCTCACCGGTGGAGACCACGCTGGACCTCGACCCGGTCCGCGGGCTCCCGTCCTCGCCGGACGCGGACGAGCCGCTCCCGTGGGAGACGCCCGCTCCCCAGGCGCCCACCGCCCAGGAGCCGGCCGACGAGGCCGCCGCCGAGGCTGAGGACGTGACAGTGGCCGAGGCGGAGCCCGTTCCCGCCCCGACCAAGAAGTCGTCGCGGCGCAAGGGACGCGCCTCGGTGCCGAGCTGGGACGAGATCATGTTCGGCGGCGGGGGCGGCCGGAGCGAGTGAACCTGCGACTCAGGTCGCTGCACGTCCACCCCCTGAAGTCCGGGGCGGTCCGTGACGTGCAGCGCGTCGACGTGACCGGCCGTGGCCTGTCGGACGACCGCTCCTGGATGGTGGTGGACGCCACCGGTCAGATGGTGACCGCCCGCCGCGACCACCGGCTGCTGCACGTGCAGGCCGACACGGCTGCCACGGACGCCTCGGTCGCCGTACCGCTGCGGCTGCGTGGGCCGGGCCTGCCAGACCTGGGGGTCCCGGTTCCGGCGGGCTCCCCCACCCCGGTCACCCTGCACGGCGAGGAGCTGGCCGGCGTCGACGCCGGCGACGAGGCCGCGGCGTGGTTGCGTACGGCGCTGGGTCGCGACGACGTGCGCCTGGTCTGGTGCGACGACCCCGACCGACGTGCCCTGGACCCGGCGTACACCTCCCCCGAGGAGCACACCGCGTACGCGGACTCGTACCCGGTGACGGTGGCGACCACGGCATCGATGGCCCAGCTCAACGACTGGATCGCTGAAGGTGCCGTCGAGCGCGGCGAGGAGCTCCCCGATCCCCTGCCGGTGGCCCGGTTCCGGCCCAACCTCGTGGTTGACGGCGGGACCGCCTTCGACGAGGACTCCTGGCGACGGGTCCGGGTCGGCGAGGTGTCGTTCCGGGTCACCAAGGCGTGCAGCCGGTGCGTGCTGACGACGGTGGACCCGGTGACGCTCGCGCGCGGAAAGGAGCCGATCCGCACCCTGGCGCGGCACCGCAACGTCGGCGGCAAGACCCTGTTCGCGGTCAACCTCGTCCCCGAGACCACCGGCACCCTGCACGTCGGCGACGACGTCGTGGTGGAGCGCGGCTGAGTCAGCCCCGCTCGACGGGTCGCGTCGGGTCGGCGACCCAGCCGGACCAGCTCCCGGGGTACAGCGCGGCCCGTACGCCGGCGACCTCGAGGGCCAGGACGTCGTGGGCGGCGGTGACGCCCGAGCCGCAGTAGACCGCCACGTCCGCGCCCGGCACCGCGCCGGCCTCCGCGTACACCTCGCGCAGATCCTCGGCGGGCAGGAAGAGCCCCCGCTCGTCGAGGTTGCGGTCGGTGGGGACGTTCCGGGCTCCCGGGATGTGGCCGGCAACCGGGTCGATGGGCTCCACCTCGCCGCGGTAGCGCTCGGGTGCCCGGGCGTCGAGCAGCACGTCGACGCCGAGCACGTCGGCGGCCTCCACGAAGGGCATGCCCGGCTCGCTGGACACGGCGAAGGTCCCGGGGTGCGGCACCCGCGCGGAGCCCGTCTCCGCTCCCAGCCCCGCGGCGCGCCACGCCGTCCAGCCGCCGTCGAGGACCCGTACGTCCGGGTGCCCGTGGTGGCGCAGCAGCCACCACGCCCGGGCGGCCGCCCTGCCCTGCCAGTCGTCGTAGACGACCACCGGGCGGTCGTTGCTGACGCCGACGGCGCGCATGGCGTCCTGGAACTCCTCGACGCCCGGCAGCGGGTGCCTGCCGCCGGCTCCCGGCGGGGAGGCGAGCACGCTGTCGAGGTCGACGTGCACGGCGCCGGGCACGTGGCCCTGCTCGTACGCCTCCCGTCCGGGCGGTCCGCCGAGCTGGTACCGGACGTCGAGGACGGTCACGTCGTCGAGGGTGGCGGCGAGCTCAGCAGATGAGATGAGGGGCGTCCGTCGCGTCATGGCGCCCAGTCTGCCGTCCCCGGATGTGAAAGGATCGCCGACGACATGGCTGAACTGCACTTCTTCACGGGCACGATGGACTCCGGCAAGTCGACGCTGGCGCTCCAGACCAACCACAACCACGCGGCCCGGGGCCGTGCTGGCCGGATCTTCACCACCCACGACCGGGCTGGCGAGGCGGTGCTGTCGAGCCGGTTGGGGCTGACCCACGAGGCGCTCGAGGTGGACCAGGAGTTCGACTTCTGGAAGTACGTCGTGACGTCGCTGACCCACGGCGCCCGGATCGACTACCTGATCTGCGACGAGGCCCAGTTCTACACGCCGGCGCAGGTCGACCAGCTGGCCAAGGTCGTCGACGAGCTGCAGATCGACGTCTTCGCGTTCGGCATCCTCACCGACTTCCGCTCGTCGCTGTTCCCGGGCAGCGCCCGGCTCGTCGAGCTGGCCGACCGGTTCAACGTGCTCCAGGTCGAGGCGTTGTGCTGGTGCGGGAAGCGCGCCACCCACAACGCGCGCACCGAGGACGGGGTGATGGTCACCGAGGGTGAGGTCGTGGTCGTCGGCGACGTCGAGACCCTCGCCTCCCCCGGAGCCGGCACAGCGGTCCCCGGGGCGGAGAACCCCGAGGTCGCCTACGAGGTGCTGTGCCGCCAGCACCACCGCCGCAGGCTCACCGCGGACCGCGCCAAGGCCGTCTCACTGGCTCCCGAGCCGCTGCCGTTCGGCTGAGGCACCGTACGCCTGCAACGTGCTGCGACCCGGTCGCCAGGGCGACCACGTGGCAGCACGTCCGGAGTCGCGTACGACGATCCGGTCGCGAGCGGTTGTCGTCTCAGTCCACCAGGAACGGGATCAGCATCTCGTCGGCGGTCAGCGAGCCGTGCAGACCGACCATCGTCTTCTCGTAGGCGAAGTCGGCGCTCGAGAAGATCCCCGTGTTGCCCCGGCACGCCACCATCACGTCACCGAGGCGCGGCAGCACCGATGGTCCGACGTCGCCGAACCAGCCGCGGGCGACCGCCTCGTCGCGGCGCAGCACGTCGGCCTTGCCCATGAGGGTCTGCTTCCAGGTGGAGACGACGTCGTCGACGGCCCCCTCGCGCACGTACAGGTGCCGGAACCGGGCCTCGCCGCCCATCAGGTCCACCCCGTCGCGCAGCTCGATCACCTCGTCCACGTCGACCTGCGCCAGCGAGGGGCAGTCGACCATGCCGTGGTCGGCGACGACGACCAGACGCGTCGAGGACGGCAGCGCCTCCCGCATCGCCTGCACCTGGTCGTCGATGACGCCGAGCTGACGGAACCACTGCCGGGAGGCGACACCGAACTTGTGGCCCGTCCAGTCGAGGTCGGAGTCGTACACGTACGTCACCGACGGCGACCGGTCCGAGGCAGCCACGGCTGCAGCCAACCGCTCGGCGACCTTGTCGGCACCGACGTACGAGGCGCCCTGCTGGGAGACCCGCGTCAGCCCGGAACCCTCGAACTCGCGGCGGTTGACCGCGGTCACCTGCACACCGGCCGCGGCCAGCCGGGCGAAGGCGGTGGGATGCGGCTGCCACTCGGTGGGGTCGACCGGCGCGTCCCACTTGAGGTGGTTGAGCAGCCGGTCGGTGCCCGGGACCCGCGCGGTGTACCCGACGAGGCCGTGACCCCCGGGGGCGAGCGCGGTGCCCAGCGAGGTCAGCGAGGTGGCCGTCGTCGAGGGGACGCCGGCCGTACCCACCGCACCGGCGTCGAGCAGCGAGGCGAGGTACGGGGCGGCGCGGCGGTGCCGGGCCAGCAGCTCGGCGCCCAGACCGTCGACGAGGAAGACCACGTACGCGCCGGCGTCCGGCAGCTCCAGCGCGGAGGGGGCCGGTCCGAGCACGTCGGCCCCCAGCCCGAGGGCGCCCGCCACGGCTGGCAGGACGTCGGCCAGCGAGCGTTGGCCGTACTCGGGGGCGACGAACCCGGTCGGTCTCACGACCGGTGGGTCCGCGCCGACAGGGTCTCGGCGAAGGCCAGCAGCCCGGCGACGGCCTGCTCCCCCTCGGCAGCGGCGGAGACGCGCAGCGAGAAGTCGTCGCCCGAGACCACGCCCGTGTAGCCGTGGTCGGCGTCGCAATTGGGGTCGGAGCAGCCGGCGGGCTCGAGGTCGACCCGGCTCACGCCGCCCCACCCGATGGTGAGGACGACCTCGGCGGCCGGGGCCGGGCCCGAGGTCGGGTTGGCGACCATGCGGGTCACGACGACCGACTTGATCGCCGACAGGCTGATCGCCTCGGTCGAGGTGGAGGTGTACGGCTGCGGCAACAGGTTGTCGCCCGGGTGCTCGTCGGTGTGGGCCAGCACGAGCCGCGACGCCGTCAGGGCGACGACGGTCAGGTGCCGGCGGACCTCGTCGTGGTCGAAGGTCGGCTCGTGGTGGACGTAGTGGTCGATGACGTCCTCGCCGCCCAGGGCGGAGAACACGGCGTCGGCAACGACTTCCGGGTAGTAGCCGGTGCGGTCGATCGCCGCACGCAGGGAGCCGGCCGTGCCGGGGGTCTTGCTACGCATGACGGCAGTCTGTCACCTCTCACATCGCCATGGTGTCGCCGGGGATCGTGCTGAGGCGACGTACGAACCAGTCCGAACGTGGGTCCAGAACGGGCTCGATGCGGATCGTCGCGCCCAGCACGGCGGCGCCGCTGGCGCCCGCGAGGACGAGCGGCAGCTCGAGCTGGCGCACCTGGGGCAGGTCGTTCTGCAGCTGGGCCACCCGCCGGACGAGGTCCTCCACGCGACTGACGTCGACGATCTCGGTGCCGCGGTAGCCGAACAGCAGCGGGGACGCCTTGATCTCGCGGATCATGTCCTGCGCGTCGTGCTCGGCCAGCGGGGGGATCCGGAACGAGCGGTCGCCGAGCAGCTCGGTCATCGGGCCACCCACGCCGAACGAGATCACCGGCCCGAACAGCGGGTCCTCCAGGCTGGTGATCCGGACGGGCACGCCGGGCGGGGCGTTGCGCTGGAGCACGAAGCCGGCCGAGGAGGTGTCCTGGATCATCTCGTGCAGGTCGCCCCACGCGTCGGACAGCTGCTGGGCGTCGTCGATGTTGCGACGCACGTGGGCGAGGTCGGGACGGTGCCGCAGGCGGTCGGCGGTCGCCTTGAGCACGACTCCCCACCCGAGCTGCTCGGCCACCCGGGTGGCCTCGTCCAGGTCGCTGACCGGGATCGTGTCCCACAGGTCGATCCCGTACGTGGCGAGCAGCTTCTTGGCCTCGCCGACCTCCAGGTCGTGCCCCTCGGGGTGGTGCATGAGGAGCTCGTTGACCAGGTGCTTGGCGGCGTCGCGGTCGGCGTTCTCCTCGTCGAACTGCCCACGCTCGGGCGTACGCAGCCACATCGCGTAGCCGACGACCCGCGACAGGGCGCGGACCGCGGCCTCCACCCCGGGGTACGACGGCACGGAGCCACGACCGGCGCTGGCGCCGGCGACGTCGGGCACGCGCAGGAGCTCGGGGATGCCCTCGGCCCCGAGGAACGCCGAGATGATCGGCTTGTCCGACTGCTCCCCCACCGCGGCCAGCACGTTGGCGACGTCGTCGCCGGTGACGTTGATCGGGGGGATGTAGATGACCACGACCGAGTCGACGTCGGGGTCGTCGATCGCGGCGTCCAACGCCTCCTCGAAGTCCTCGGCTCCCGCCTCGGCCCCGAGCGCGACCTGCTTGTTGACCACCAGGCCCACGGTCGCGGCGGCGTCGGCCGCCAGCAGGCCCAGCGCGTCGGAGTTGCCGAGGACGGCGATGCGACGTCCGCGCGGCAGCGGCTGGTGGGCCAGGAACTGCGCGACGTCGAACATCTCCTCCAACGTGTCGACCTGGATCACGCCGGCCTGGCTGAACATCGCGTCGACGGCCTCGCTGGGCGCGGCGATCTTGCGTACGGCGTGACCCATCGGGACACCCTGCGAGCTGCGGCCCGAGCGCACCGCGATGATCGGCTTGCGCCGGCTGACGCGACGGGCGATGCGGGAGAACTTGCGCGGGTTACCGATGGACTCCAGGTACAGCAGGACGACCTCGGTCGCGTCGTCCTCCTCCCAGTACTGCAGGAGGTCGTTGCCGGAGACGTCGGCACGGTTGCCGGCGCTGACGAACGTGGACAGGCCCAGACCACGGTTCTGGACCTTCTCCAGGATCGCCGTGCCCAGCGCACCGGACTGGCAGAAGAAGCCAGCGCGGCCGCGCGGCGGCATCACGTTGGAGAGCGACGCGTTGATCTGGACCTCGGGGTCGGTGTTGATGACACCGAGGGCGTTGGGGCCGATCAGGCGCAGGCCGTACGAGCGGGACAGGCCCACGAGGCGGCGCTGGCGCTGGCGGCCCTCCTCGCCGGTCTCGGCGAAGCCGGAGGAGACGACGACCAGGCCGTGCACGCCCTTGGCCGCGCAGTCCAGGACGACGTCCTGCACGGCGTTGGCGGGGACGGCGACGATCGCGACGTCGACCTCGCCGGGGATGTCGCTGACCGACTTGTACGCCGGCATGCCGGCCACCGCGTCGGCGCTCGGGTTGACCACGTGGACGCGGCCGGTGAAGTCACCGAGCACGAGGTTGCGCACCAGCAGGTGACCGACGGTGTCCTGGCGCCGGCTGGCGCCGATCACGGCCACCGAGCGCGGCCGGAAGAACCGCTCGATCGAGGCCGACTCCGCACGGTGCTCGCGCTGCATCATGACGTCGAGGGCCGTCTCGGTGGGGTCGATGTCGAACTCGAGGCCCATCACGCCGTCCTCGAACGCCGAGCTGACCTGGTACCCGGCGTCCTTGAACGTACGGATCATCGCGTGGTTCTCGGGCAGCACCTCCGCCACGAACTTCTCGATGCCGCGCTCGCGGCCGGCCTGGGCGAGGTGCTCGAGGAGGATCTGACCGATGCCGCGGCCCTGGTGCTCGTCCTGGACGAGGAAGGCGACCTCGGCCTCGCCCTCGCGGATCTTGTCGTACCGGCCGACCGCGATCATCTTGCCGGCCACGAGGATGATGAACGCGACCCGGTCGACGTGGTCGACCTGGGTGAAGCGGATCTGGTCGCGCTCGGAGAGCTGCGGCATCGGGGAGAAGAACCGGTAGTACTTCGACTGGTCGGAGACCTGCGCGTAGAAGTTCACGAGCAGTTCGCGGTCCTCGGGCCGGATCGGCCTGATGTGGGCCGCGCGGCCGTCGCGCAGAAGTACGTCTGCCTCCCAGTGGCGGGGCGGCTGGGCGGGCTGGTCGAGCGCGGCATCCGTCACGCGGCCAACATATCGCGCCGGGTGGCGTCGCGAGGCCCCACCGTCCATCCCGCCGGACGCGGCGACGGCGCACCCCCGAACCGCACGCCGCGAGCGGCCAAACCGGGGCGTCCCCGGCGTGCCCCGCGCCGATCCGGGCGCTGCGGCAGGGACAATGCGACCCATGGCACGACGTAGCACCCCGCCCCCGGTCGACGACGACTTCGAGGAGCACATCCTCGACACAGACATCCGGGACGAGATGCAGTCGTCGTTCCTCGAGTACGCCTACTCGGTCATCTACTCCCGCGCCCTGCCTGACGCCCGCGACGGGCTCAAGCCGGTGCAGCGCCGCATCCTCTACACGATGGACGACATGGGGCTGCGCCCCGACCGCGGCCACGTCAAGAGCGCGCGCGTGGTGGGCGAGGTCATGGGCCGCCTGCACCCGCACGGTGACGGCGCGATCTACGACGCCCTGGTCCGGATGGCCCAGCCGTGGTCCATGCGGCTGCCGATGATCGACGGCCACGGCAACTTCGGCTCGCCCGACGACTCGCCGGCCGCCATGCGTTACACCGAGTGCCGGATGGCACCGGCGGCCGTGGCGATGACGGCCTCGATCGACGAGGACACCGTCGACTTCAAGCCCAACTACGACTCCCGTGAGATGGAGCCCGCCGTGCTCCCCGCGGCGATCCCCAACCTGCTGGTCAACGGCACCGCCGGCATCGCGGTGGGCATGGCGACCAACATCGCCCCGCACAACCTGGTCGAGGTCGTCCAGGCGCTGCGGCACCTGATCACCCACCCCAAGGCCGACCTCGACGACCTGATGCGGTTCATCCCCGGCCCGGACCTGCCCACCGGCGGCAAGATCGTCGGGCTCGACGGGGTGCGCGACGCGTACGAGTCGGGTCGCGGCACGTTCAAGATGCGCGCCACCGCCCGCATCGAGAACGTCACGCCGCGCCGCAAGGGCATCGTGGTCACCGAGCTGCCGTACGGCGTGGGAACCGAGCGCGTGATCGGCAAGATCAAGGACCTCGTGATCGCCAAGAAGCTCCAGGGCATCTCGGACATCAAGGACCTCACCGACCGCGAGCACGGCCTGCGCCTGGTGATCGAGGTCAAGAACGGCTTCGTCCCCGAGGCGCTGCTCGAGCAGCTCTACAAGATGACGCCGATGGAGGACTCCTTCGGGATCAACGCGGTCGCGCTGGTCGACGGCCAGCCGCGCACGCTGGGCCTCAAGGAGCTCCTGCAGGTCTTCCTGTCGCACCGCTTCGAGGTCGTGCGCCGCCGCTCGGCGTACCGTCGCGGCAAGGCGCTGGACCGCCTGCACCTGGTCGACGGACTGCTGATCGCGATCCTCGACATCGACGAGGTCATCCAGCTGATCCGCAGCAGCGACAACGCGGCCAGCGCCAAGGAGCGCCTCATGCAGGTCTTCGACCTGTCGCAGATCCAGGCCGAGTACATCCTCGACATGCCGCTGCGCCGTCTGACCAAGTTCTCCACGCTCGAGCTGGAGAAGGAGAAGAGCGAGCTGCAGGCCACCATCGAGGCGCTCGACGCGATCCTCGGTGACGAGAAGGTGCTCCGCAAGGTCGTCTCGGACGAGCTCGCCGAGATCGCCAAGGCCCACGGGACCCCGCGGCGTACGGTCCTGCTGGCCTCGGCCGGCACGACGGTCACCGCCGCCGCGGCCGCCCCGCTCGAGGTGGCCGACGACCCGTGCTTCGCGTTCCTCTCCTCCGGTGGCCTGCTCGCGCGGACCACGGGCGTCGAGGCCCCCGGTCACGGCGAGACCCGCGCCAACCACGATGTCGTGGTCTCGGCGGTGCGGACCAGTGCCCGCGCCGAGGTCGGCGTGGTCACCTCGCTGGGCCGCCTGGTCAAGATCAACGTGCTCGACATGCCGGAGCTGCCCGCCTCGGCCAACGACCCCAACCTGCAGGGCGGACTGCCGCTGTCGGAGATCATCTCCCTGCAGGCCGGCGAGAAGGCTCTCGCCCTGACCAGCCTCGACCCCGACGGTGTCGGACTGGCGCTGGGCACCCGCGACGGCGTCGTCAAGCGGGTCAACCCCGAGGTTCTGTCCCGCGACGAGTGGGAGGTCATCGGCCTCAAGGACGGCGACGTCGTCGTCGGCGCCGTCGAGCTGCGCACGGGCCACGAGACGCTCTGCTTCGTCACCTCCGACGCCCAGCTGCTGCACTTCGGTGCCGACCTGGTCCGTCCCCAGGGACGCTCCGGCGGCGGCATGGCGGGCATCAAGGTCTCCTCCGGGCAGCACGTGACCTTCTTCGGCGCGTTCGACCCGGCCGAGGCCGTCGTCGTGACGATCTCCGGGTCCTCGACCGCCCTGCCCGGCACCGAGGTGGGCGCCGTCAAGGTGACCCCGCTCTCGGAGTACCCCAGCAAGGGCCGCGCCACCGGCGGCGTGCGGTCGCACCGCTTCCTCAAGAACGAGGACACGCTGCTCACCGCCTGGGTGGGCCCGGGTCCGGCCCGTGCGGCCGCCGCGAGCGGCTCCCCCGTCGACCTCCCCGAGGCGGTCGGTCGACGCGACGGCTCCGGCCTTCCCGCCGCCCAGCCGATCGCCGCCGTCGGCTCCCCTGTGGTACATCAGGTGACCGCGGACGCCCCCACCACCGAAGGATGAGTTGAGATGCTGACCCCCACGCGTACCAAGGCCCTCGTGGCCGCCACCGTGCTCGCCAGCACTGCGCTCCTGGGCGCCTGCTCCGAGGACGAGTCGCCCACGGCGGGGATGGACGCCGAGGAGCTGCTCGCCACCGCCGCGCAGACGCTCTCCGACACCGAGGGCGTCACCGTGGACCTCACCACGGAGTCGCTGCCCGACGGGGTCAACGGCATCACCGGGGCCAAGGGTGAGACGAACTCGTCCCCCGCCTTCTCCGGCTCGATCACCGTCTCCATCGCCGGCACGGCCGCCGAGGTCCCCGTGGTCTCCGTCGACGGCACCGTGTACGCGGTCCTGCCGTTCACCTCCGGCTACGACGTGGTCGACCCGACCGAGTACGGCGCCCCCGACCCGGCCACGCTGGTCGCCTCCGACGCCGGCTTCGTCGCCGTGCTCAACGCCACCGAGGACGCCGAGGCGGGCACGTCCGTGCGCGGTGGCTCGGGCAACACCGAGGTGCTGACCCCGGTGACCGGCACCGTCGACGGCGAGTTCGTGAAGCAGATCATCCCCGCGGCCGCGGCCGAGACCTTCGACGTCGAGTGGCTCGTCACCGAGGACGGAGAGCTGCGGACCGCCGAGGTGTCCGGCGTCTTCTACGAGGGCCACGAGGAGACGACGTACACCGTGAACTTCACCGGCTACGGCAAGGCCGCCGAGATCACCGCCCCGGAGACCAAGGGCCAGTGACGGCCGCGACCGGCACTGCCACGACGTCCGCGCGCTGGCTGCTGTCGCTGGCCGCGCTCGCGGTCTGCTTCGCCGCGGCCGACACGTACGTGGTGGTGCTGGCGCTGCCCGACATGATGGGCAGCGCCGGCGTACCGATCGACCAGCTGCAGCGCGCGGCCCCGATCATCTCGGGCTTCCTGCTCGGGTACGTCGCGATGCTTCCCCTCATCGGTCGCGTCGCGGACCTGCGCGGGCGGGTCCCGGTGCTGGTCTTCTCGCTGGTGCTCTTCGCCATCGGCTCGCTGGTCACGACGCTCGCCTACGACATGCCGAGCATGGTCGTGGGGCGGTTCCTGCAGGGCGTCGGCGGTGGTGGCCTCGTCCCGGCCACACTGGCGCTGGTTGCCGACCTGTACCCGGCCGAGCGGCGCGGCGTGCCGCTGGGCGTGGTGTCGGCGGTCCAGGAGCTGGGTTCGGTGCTGGGGCCGCTGTTCGGCGCGGTCGTCCTGGCTGTTGCTGACTGGCGGGCGATCTTCGCCGTGAACGTGGCGGTCGGTCTGGTGCTGGCCGCCGCCATCGCGGCGTTGCGCGAGCGCGGCCCCGGGGCGGATCCCGGGCGCCGCAGCAGGTTGCGCCCGGACTGGCTCGGCCTGGGTCTGGTCGTCCTGCTGGGGCTGGCGCTGGGGCTCGCCATGGTGCAACCACCCCCGTTGATGCGTGACGTGACGTGGGGGCAGCTGTTCATCTCGTTCCTCGACGGCAGCCGCTGGTTCACCCCGATCGGGGTCGTCGCCGCGGCGCTGGCCGTGGTGCTCGTGACGTGGCTGTGGTTCGCGCGCCGCCCCTTCTTCGACCTGCGCGGGTGGGGGCGCAGCCTGCTGGAGGCGGACCTCGTCGGTGCGCTGTGGCTCGCGGTCGCGCTGGGCGGTGTGATCCTGGCCTTCGCCACGGCAGACCCCAAGGTCCAGGTCTTCTCCCCCGGTGGCCTCTGGTTCCTGCTCGGCGGGGCGTTGGCCGCCGGTGTCTTCGTGTGGCACCTGCGTCGTACGGCGGCCCCGCTGCTGCCCCGGGCGGCGCTGGCCCGTACGCCCGCGTGGGGTGCCCTCGTGGTGAGCTTCTTCATCGGTGCGGCCCTGATCGCGGCCCTGATCGACATCCCGCTGTTCGCGCGCACGACCGTGTACCCGGACTCCCAGCTGCTGGCCGCGCTCGTGCTGGTGCGGTTCCTGGTCGCCCTCCCGGTGGGCGCCGTGCTCGGGGGGTACCTGATCCGCCGCTTCGCCCCCGGGCCCGTGACGGCGGTCGGGATGCTGCTGGCGGCCGGCGGCTTCGTCCTGATGACCCGTTGGGGCCTCACGACGTTGGAGGAGCCGGTCGCGAACGTGGCACTCCTGCTGGGCGGCCTCGGTTTCGGGCTGGCGCTGGCGCCGGTCAACGCGGCCCTGCTCGCCTTCACCGACGACGCCGTGCACGGCGTGGCCAGCGCCTTCGTCGTGGTGGCGCGCATGGTCGGCATGCTGGTCGGCATCTCGGCCCTCACCACGCTGGGGCTGCGCCGCTTCTACTCCGCCCGGGACGCGGTCCCGCCGGTGCAGGAGGTCTGCGACGGCAAGAGCCGCTGCGCCGAGTTCACCGAGCTGCTGAGGCTGGCCGGCATCGCCCAGGAGCACGCCGTCTTCTGGGGTGCCGCCGGGTGCGCCGTCGTGGCTGCGGCAGCTGCGTTGGTGTTCTTCCGTCAGGCGGGCCCGGCCGGGCAGGCCGCGGGGCTCCGTACGGGCCTCGGGCTGGGGTAGTCGCCCATCTCACAGGGTCCCCTGCCGACGTACGGTCCGCGGGTGGCTAAGGTCGGAGGTTGTGGACGACTTCACCGATCTCCTGTCAGCCAACCGCGACTATGCGGCCTCCTCCGACCTGAGCGGCTTCGACGGCATCGCCCGCGCGGGCGTCGCGATCGTCACCTGCATGGACTCGCGCATCGACCCCCTGAAGATGCTGGGCCTCTCGCACGGCGACGCCAAGATCTTCCGCAACCCGGGCGGTCGCGTCACCCCGCAGGCGCTCACCGCACTCGTGCTCGGCTCGCACTTCCTGAACGTCAGCCGGATCCTGGTCGTGCCGCACACCCGCTGCGCCATGGCGTCCAGCACCGAGCAGGACATGCACAAGCGCATCGCCGAGATCTCCGGCCAGGACGCCTCCTGGCTCGACCTCGGCGCGATCCCCGACCAGGAGCAGGCCCTGGGCGAGGACGTGCACAAGGTGCGCAGCCACCCGCTGATCCCCGACACCGTCACGGTCGGCGGATTCATCTACGACGTCGACACAGGTCTGCTGGACCAGAAGTTCTGATCGTCACGACGTGCTTCGGTGCGGTCGTTCCGGCGACCGCACCGTCGTACGTCACCCCTGACGTGCGACGAGGTGGCCGCTCCGGCGGCCGTACCGCAGCACGTACCTGAGGCCGGTCGGCGTCAGGCGTCGAGCGACTCCATGTCGACCTCGTACGCCCCCTGGACGATGAACTCCTTGCGCGGCGCGACGTCCGAGCCCATCAGCAGCTCGAAGACGTCCGAGGCCATCTCGGCGTCGTCAACGGTGAGACGGCGCAGCGTGCGGTGGCGCGGGTCCATGGTGGTCTCGGCCAACTGGTCAGCGTCCATCTCGCCGAGACCCTTGTAGCGCTGCACCGGGTCCTTCCAGCGGACGTTCTTCTTCTTCAGCTCCGCCAGCTTCCGCTGCAGCTCGTCGTCGGAGTACGTGTAGACGTACTTGTCCATGCCCTTCTTGGGGTTGGACAGCTCGATGCGGTGCAGCGGCGGTACCGCGGTGAAGACGCGCCCGGCGGTGATCATGTCGGGCATGTACTTGAAGAACAGGGTCGCCAGCAGGCAGCGGATGTGGGCGCCGTCGGAGTCGGCGTCGGCCATGAAGATGATGCGGCCGTAGCGGGCCGCGTCGAGGTCGAACGAACGTCCCGACCCGGCGCCGACGACCTGGATGATCGAGGCGCACTCGGCGTTCTTGAGCATGTCGCTCACCGAGGCCTTCTGGACGTTGAGGATCTTGCCCCGGATCGGCAGCAGTGCCTGGAACTCGGAGTTCCGCGCCAGCTTGGCCGTACCGAGTGCGGAGTCACCCTCGACGATGAACAGCTCGGTGCGCTCGTTGTCGCCCGAGCGGCAGTCGGCCAGCTTGGCGGGCAGCGTCGAGGACTCCAGCGCGTTCTTGCGACGCTGGTTCTCCTTGTGCTGGCGGGCGGCCAGACGCGTCTTGGACGCGCCCAGCACCTTCTCCATGACCAGCTTGGCCTGTGCCTTCTCGGCCCTCTTGGTCGAGGTCAGGAAGTTCTTGAGCTCCTTGGCGACCACCCGTCGCACGACCGTACGGGCGGCCGGGGTGCCGAGGATCTCCTTGGTCTGACCCTCGAACTGCGGCTCGGCCAGCCGGACCGTGACCACCGCGGTGAGCCCCTCGAGCACGTCGTCCTTGATCACGTCGGCGTCGGCCACCTTGAGCACCTTGGCAGCGCGCATGGCGTCGTTGAAGGTCTTGGTGAGCGCGTTCTCGAAGCCCGACACGTGGGTGCCGCCCTTGGGGGTGGCGATCACGTTGACGAACGAGCGCAGCGTGGTGTCGTACCCGCTGTCCCAGCGGGCCGCCACGTCCACGAACAGCTCGCGCTCGACCTCCTGGGGCGTCATGTGCCCCTTGTCGTCGAGCAGCGGCACGGTCTCGGTGAACGTGTCCGAGCCCTGCAGGCGCAGCACGTCGGTCACCGGCGCACCCGAGGACAGGAAGTCGACGAACTCGGTGATGCCGCCCTCGTGCCGGAACGACTCGGTGACGGTCTCCTCGCCACGCTGGTCGGTGATGGAGAGGCCCAGACCGGGGACGATGTACGACGTCTGCCGCGCCCGCCCCAGAAGACCCTCGATCTCGAAGGTCGCGTCCTTGGTGAAGATCTGCCGGTCCGGCCAGAAGCGGACCCGGGTGCCGGTACGGCCCTTGGCCACGCGCTTGCCCTTGCGGGACAGACCGTTGGTCGGCGTGAACGCAGCGTCGGGCCCGTCGCCGTCGAAGACCCCGGGCACGCCGCGCTGGAAGGAGATGCCCTGCTGGGCCGGCGAACGGTCGACGTCGATGTCCATGCGCGAGCTGAGCGCGTTGACCACCGACAGGCCGACGCCGTGCAGACCACCGGTGGCGACGTACGAACCGCCGCCGAACTTGCCGCCGGCGTGCAGCTTGGTCGCGACCACCTCGACGCCGGTCAGGCCCGTCTTGGGCTCCTTGTCGGTCGGGATGCCGCGACCGTCGTCGTAGACCTCGACCGAGCCGTCCGGGTGGAGCGTCACCTCGACGTTGCTGGCGAACCCGCCCAGGGCCTCGTCCACGCCGTTGTCGATGATCTCCCACAGGCAGTGCATCAGGCCGCGGGTGTCGGTGGACCCGATGTACATGCCGGGACGCTTCCGGACCGCCTCGAGTCCCTCGAGGACGAGAAGGTGTGCCGCGTTGTACGTGTTGTCTGCCGGTGCTGCCACGGGGGTCCTGTCGTGCTGGGTGGAACGGACCGGTCGCGCGCGACCGGGTCCCTGCGGGACCCCCCGAGGCTACCCGCGTGCCGCGCCGGCGCCGCGCTGCCACGCGGAGGGACGCGCACCCCGCAGCACAGCAATGTGCCCCAGATCACAGTCCCGTCACGAATCCCCCCGGAATGGGTGATCCTCCGCGGGTCGGGGACAATTGAAGGGCGCACCCCGTAGGGTCGTGATTGGATGTGACGGTCAGGCCAGCAGCACCGGTTCACGGGCACCAGGTTCACCACCCGGGAATCTTTGACCCGGCCGCTACGTTGGGCCTGACACCGAGACAGAAACGAGGCCACAGTGACCACTGCCACTGCCCCCAGTCCCGCCGCACTGACGGCAAGCGACCGCTGCGACCGTTGCGGCGCCCAGGCCTACCTCCGTGTCGAGCTCCAGAGCGGCGGCGAGCTGCTCTTCTGCGCTCACCACGCCCGCGAGCACGGCGACAAGATCCGCGAGATCGCGGCCAACGTCCTGGACGAGACCCACAAGCTGCACAGCACTCCCAACGCCGCCAGCACCGAGTCCTGACACCCCTTCGTCGCGCAACGGCCCCGAGCACGCCTCGGGGCCGTTGCCCATTTCCGAGCAGAGTCGGGAGAATCACCGCGTGAGCACACTGGAGGTCCTGGTCGCCGTCGCGATCCTCATCGGGATGCTGGGCATCATCGTCCCCGTCATCCCCGGCGTCCTGCTCATCGCGGGAGGCATCGCCGTGTGGGCCTGGCAGGTCGGCGGCGTCGAGGCGTGGGTCTACTTCGCCGTGGCCGCCGTGGCGCTGGTCGTCGGCCAGGTCGTGAAGTACCTCCTGCCCGGCCGCCAGCTGAGCTCGGGCGGCATCCCGTCCAGCACGCTGTGGATCGGTGCGGCGGGAGCGGCGATCGGCTTCTTCGTCATCCCCGTCGTGGGGATGTTCGTGGGCTTCCCCCTCGGCGTCTACCTCGCCGAGCACCTCCGCCTCGGCAAGGAGGAGGCCTGGCCGGCCACGAAGCTCGCGCTCAAGGCCGTCGGCTTCTCCATCCTCATCGAGCTCGCCTCGGCCGTGGTCGCCGCCGCCGTCTGGGTCGCCGGCGTCGTCGCCACCTGAGCGTCACCCCGGAGGCTCCTCCCCCGCGTCATCCCCCGAACCGCTCGCGGAGGTACGCGGACAGCATGGTCTGGAGCTCGCGCACGGCCCGAGCGCGGGCCCGGGGCTCACGCGGCGCGCGGGCGAGCGTGTTGCGCACGGTCTCGATGCACAGCTCGACCACCAGCCGCAGGTCCTCACGCGGCTCGTCGGAGCCGTCCACGACCTTCGCCACGAACAGGTCGATCAGCTGCTCACGGACGGCGTGCGCCGGCGACTCGTCGCACTCCGGTCCGGAGTCCTCGGTCAGGCGGTAGTAGCCGGGGTGCCTGAGCTGGGCGGCGGAGGCGACCTCGACCAGGCCCACCACCGCGGCTTGGAAGGTCCGTGGTCCGTCGACGGCGTCGACCAGGCGGGTGAAGTCGGCCTGCACCGCCTCGAGGTACCGCTGACCCATGGCCCGCGCGATCTCGTCCTTGTCGGCGAAGAATCGGTACACCGCTCCCACCGAGACCCCGGCCCGGGCCGCAATCGACGTGGTCGAGGCGTTCGCCAGTCCGTGGTCCCCGATCTCCTCCTCCGCAGCCTGCAGGATCCGCTCCACGGTCGCCCGGGAGCGGGCCTGCAGCGGGACGCGCGCGCGGCTCACCTGGTGACGACCTGACCGTTCTCCCGTACGCAGGTGACGCGCACGGCCGGGCTCGCCCAGACCGACGCGAGGCACTGGCCCAGGACCCCGTGCCCGGCTGCGCTGGGGTGCCAGCTCTCCTGGCAGGTCTGGTAGTAGCTCTTGCAGGTGTCCGTCACCCGCTTGATGTCCAGCTTGTCGTAGCCGGAGAACGAGGTGACCTTCACCCCCGTCGGCCCGTCCATCACCCGCAGCGGCGTCGCCAGGGCCGTACCCGGGCTCCCGGGCGCCTCGCACAGGCGCGCCCCGTTGAAGGCGCCCTGGACGTCGAGGTACGTGATCTGGGCGCCCGGGCGCTCAGCCTGGAGCGTGGTGGCCACGTTGCCGACGAGTCCGCCGAGGCGTTGCGAGAAGCGGTGCGCGGGTGCCAGCGAGGCCACGTGCGCCGGGCACCCGGCGGCGTACCGCTCGCGGACCAGGTCGCGGAACTTGTCGCGGGTGTCGGTGCGGCCGTCCTCGTCGAGGTACTGCGCGGCGTACTGCGTCGGAAGCGGGTTCGTGTAGTCCTGCAGCACGACGCGGTGCTGGCCGTCCGCGTCGATCTCGTCGAGGACGTCGAGGACCGTACGGACCTCCGCCAGCGTCTGGGCCTGGGCTGCGCTGAACTCCGCCGTCGTGGCGAGGTCGTCGTCGCTGCAGGGCCGCTCGGTGAGCGTGGTGCCACTCACCCAGTTGATGAAGTGCAGCCACACCTCCCACCACCCGGTGAAGCCGTCGCCCACGAACCGGCCGGCACACTCCGCGGCCACCTCACCGAAGGTGAAAGTGGCGTTGTTGGAGCCGATGCCCAGCAGCACGAGGTCGATGTCGTTGCTCTGCGCGATCGCCCGCAGCTGGTTGACCTGCGAGTCGACCGTACGGCCGTTCGCGCGCGCCGCCGAGGGCTGGGTGAGGTCGGCCGGCTGCGCGCCGGAGCACGCGATGTTGAAGCGCTGGGAGATGCCCGGCAGGGTCGCCCGGTTGATCGACGCGTTGGCGGAGCGGTGGCAGAAGTACGGGTTGCTGTTGGGGGCCGACCAGCCGGGGAAGCCCTGGCTGGTCCCGTTGACGTCCGTGACCGCCTGGTACGCCTCCGCCCCCTCGCCGCTGATGAAGCTGTCGCCCATCGCGACCGCCGCCGTGGGAAGCGCGACCGCGCGGGTCAGGTCGGGTACGGCCGCCCTGTCGACGGGACCTGGGACGGCCTCGTCGGCCAGGGCCGGCGCCCCGGGCACGAAGGTGGCGGCCACGGCCAGCGCGGCCCCTGCGGTGAGCATCCTGCGGAACATCTGGGACCTCCGAGTCGGTCAACCAAAACGCGAACAGTTCTTCGCATCGTGCGCCCGGTGCCGCTGGGCGTCAACCCTTGCGGCGTCCCGAGGGTGGCAGGAAATGCGAGGAACGACCGCCGATCACGGCGGTCGTTCCTCGTACGTCGGGCGGGTCGGACTCAGTCCAGGTAGTCGCGCAGGACCTGCGAGCGCGACGGGTGGCGCAGCTTGGACATCGTCTTGGACTCGATCTGGCGGATGCGCTCACGCGTCACGCCGTAGACCTTGCCGATCTCGTCCAGCGTCTTGGGCTGACCGTCGGTGAGGCCGAAGCGCATCGAGACGACGCCCGCCTCACGCTCCGAGAGGGTGTCGAGGACGGCGTGCAGCTGCTCCTGGAGCAGGGTGAAGGAGACGGCGTCGGCGGGGACGATCGCCTCGGAGTCCTCGATGAGGTCACCGAACTCGGAGTCGCCGTCCTCGCCCAGCGGCGTGTGCAGCGAGATGGGCTCGCG
>NZ_JBJEHY010000200.1:0-6754 GCF_051876515.1 Nocardioides sp.
TCCAATTCCCGAATTTCGGGTCACCCGTCCCTACCCCGAGAGCACGTACTCGATCGTCAGGGGTGGGGCTCCGTACCGGATGGTCGCGAGGTCGGGTGGTCTGGTGCGGTAGCGGTGCCCGGTGGGCATGGTGGTGGCCACCTCACCGTCCGGCCCAACACGCGTCTGCCAGTCGTCGGCCTGTTTGGCGTAGTTGCATCCCTCGCAGAGTCCCTGGCCGTTGGCGAAGCTCGTCGCACCTCCGGTGGCGTACGGCTCGGCGTGGTCGATGTGGCGGACAGGGGCGCTGCACCACGGCGTACGGCACACCCCGTCGCGCAGGCGGATCAGCCGCTCGAGTGTGGCGGGGAAGCGGCGGGCGCGGGAGTCGTACGCCACCAGTGAGCCCGTGACCGGGTCCGTGAGCAGGCGGCGTACCCACACCGACTCGTCCGAGGCCAACGTGTCGCAGACGATCTCGCGCGCCAGCTCCGCCGGGATGGGGCCGTACCCGTCCAGCCGGGCGCCCTCATCGGCGCCACCGAACAACGCGGTGTCGGTCATCAGCAGGTGCAGCTGGACGCCCGGCCGGGAGGCATCAGACGAGGAGGGCTCAGAAGGGGCAGCGAGCACGCCTTGGACCAGCGCGTCGGCCATCACCTGACCCCGCGTCCTCGGATCCCCCGCCGACCGCGCCGCATCCGCAGCCCGGGTCAGGGTCGCGTACACCGCGACACCCTCCTTGACCGGCAACAGAGCGGTCACCCACGTCATCGTGTCCGGCGCCGGGCGGATCGACACGTGCCGCTCACCCTCGGCGTACCGACGCCGTGCCAGCACCGACGCCGGGTCGAGCCGCTCGGCCTCCGCGCGGCACCGGCCACGCACCTCGTACGGCGACATCGCCTCGAACGCATCCGCATCCCCCGCGACCAGCTCGTCGACCGCCAGCCGGTGCTCCAACGGCAGGCACGCCGTCTCCTGCGCCAGCAGCGTGACCGTCCACTCGCTCACCCGGCCCGCGCACCACGCCGCCCACGCGTACGGCAGCTCGGCCGGCGCGACCCGCGCCAACCCCAGGTGCCGCCGGCCCCGGTGCGGCGACTCCCGGCGCGCATGCGCCACCTGCTCCGCCACACCCCGCCCACGACGCTCCGGCGCCACACCACGAGCAGCCCGCTCCGCCTGCACCGAAGCATCCAACGACGCCGCCAACGCCGCCTGCGCCGCGCTCAACGTGCACGCCAGCTCCTCCGCCGCACGGATCGCGTCCACCCGCTCCGCATCCGACAACAACGCGCACCCGCCGTCGGCCAGGAACGCCGAGAGCCGCGACCGCAAGGCGGAGAAGTCGGCAGCACCGAACGCGGCGCCGTCACACACGGCGCCGCTGGCAGCGGTCGAGGTCCCCGAGAAGGTCACCCACTCATTCTTGTTCGAACACACGTTCGAATCAAGCAGGTCTAGACGGTATGACGTGACCGGCTCGTCCTGAGGCGGTTGCGGGCCGGGGCCTCACTCACGGAGATTCGTGGGTTACCGAGCAGGGGCCGCCTGCTCGGCCTATCCGACATTCGTGGGAGGCCCCGGTGTTTACCGAGCGTACGAGCGTAGGGCTCGACGTGCACGCACGATCGGTCGTTGCAGCAGCGATCGACGGCGTCACGGGCGAGCTCATCCAGAGCAGACTGACCCCGTCACACGAGCACATCCGGTCCTGGCTCGGTGAGCTACCGGGCCCGGTAGCGGTGGCTTATGAAGCAGGCCCGACTGGATTCGGCCTGTCCCGGTCCCTGACCGCGGCGGGGATCAGGTGCGAGGTCGTCGCCCCGAGCAAGCTTCAGCGACCCAGCGGCGACCGCGTCAAGACCGACGCTAGGGACGCGGTGCACTTGGCACGGTTGCTGCGACTGGACGAGTACACCGCGGTGTCGATCCCGAGCATCGACCAAGAACACGCCCGGGACCTGGTCCGCGCACGCGAGGACGCCCGCGGCGACTTGATGCGTGCGCGTCACCGACTGTCCAAGCTTCTGTTGCGCCAGGGCATCGTCTACTCCGGCGGACAGGCCTGGACCAACACCCACGACGCCTGGCTGCGTCGGCAGCGGTTCGGTTCGCCGGCGCTGCAGATGACCTATGAGTCCGACTACGACGCGGTCCTGACGGTGAAGGCCCGCCGGGATCGGCTCGACGAAGCGATCGCGGTGATGGCGGCGAACAGCGAGTTCACCCCGATCGTGCGGCGGCTGGGCTGCCTGCGTGGCGTCAGCAACCTCACCGCACTCGCGCTCGCGGTCGAGCTCGGCGACTGGCACCGGTTCACAGGAAAGACCATCGGCGCGTTCGTCGGGCTGGTCCCCTCGGAGTACTCATCCGGACAGTCACGGGTGCAGGGCTCGATCACCAAGACCGGCAACACCCACGTCCGTCGGCTGCTCATCGAGGCAGCTTGGCACCACCGGGCCCGCTACGTCGTGGGCAAGACCATGCGTGAGCGGTGGGAGCTCGCGTCGCCAGCGGCTCGTGCCCGCGGTGACGCCGGCAATCGTCGACTGCATGCTCGGTGGAACACCTTCCGCGAGCGTCGCAAGCGGCACGTGGTCGCCAACGTCGCGATCGCCCGCGAGCTGGCTGGCTGGTGCTGGTCCCTGGCAGTGCTCGAGGAGTAGACCACCGCCCCACAAGCCGCTTCATCGACCGGCGTGGTGGAAGCAGCGCGTGGAGCGACCCGCGATACAGCTATGAGCAGCCCGGCCCCGGCCGGGTGACGCCCGAACCCTAGACACGCGGTCCGCTCCTGCCGAACACTCCGTCCTGCGGTATCCAACCCGCGCATATCAGTCTGACCGCGCGTCGCCAACGACACGCTCACCACCGACCAGGTCGACGAAGCAGAGGCGCCCGCCCCCACCATCGGGGACGGGCGCCTCACCCTGCCTCTTGACAGGAAGCCGCTACATATCACATCTAGACCTACCCTCAGCCCTCCGCCGGCCGCAGCACCGCCTCCTGCGCCACCGACGTCGTCAGCGTCCCGTCCCCCGCAAAGATCGACGCGAACGACAGCCCCCGCCCGTGCGCGCTGGCCGGCGAGTGCTGGTCGTACAGCCACCACTCCTCCACCCGGTGGGGGCGGTGGAACCACATCGAGTGGTTGAGGGTCGCGATCATGGTCCGCCTGTCCCCCGCCCGCTGACCGTGCGGAGCCAGCGCGGCACCCATCAGCGACATGTCGGAGGCGTAGACCAGCGCAGCCGTCTGCAGCAGCGGGTCGTCGCCGACCGAACCGTTGACGCGGAACCAGTACCGCTGCCAGCCCGGCCGGTCGCGCTCCTCCTCGGCCCCCGCGCCACCACTCGCGCGGCGGAAGTCCATGCAGCCCCACTCGTCGTTCGCCGGGTCGGCGGGCCGGCGCGCCGGGACCTCATCGGGCGGTGGCACGTCCAGCGGCATCGCGTCCTGGTGGCTGCGCCCCTCCTCGGGCCGGTGGAACTCGACCGTGGCCGTCAGCACCAGCCGCTCGTCCTGCCAGCCCTCCACGAGCCGCGTCGCGAACGAGCGCCCGTCGCGGACGTTGCGCACCGCGTACGTCATCGGCACGTCGATCGCACCCGGCGAGATGACCGTCGTGTGCAGCGAATGCACCTCGTACGACGGGTCGGTCGTCCGTGCCGCGGCCAGGTAGGCCTGGGCGAACATCAGGCCGCCGTACAGACGCACCAGCTCGGTACGACGCGGCAGCGCGCCCTCGAAGCGGTCCGGGCCGCACTCCTTGAGGGCGAGCACCTCGACCAGTTCCTCGGCGTTGCGGGGCAAGCGGACCTCCGTGGCAGGACTGTGGGCAGGGCTGTGGGGCAGATCGATTCGTACCACGCCCGCGTCCCCCTAGCCTGTCCCCATGCCAACCCCCGGAACAGCCCTCGTCACCGGCGCCTCACGCGGCCTGGGCGCCGCGATCGCCGTACGTCTGGCCGCCGACGGGTGGGCGGTGGCGGTCAACTACCGCCACGGGCGCGACGGCGCGCTCGACGTGGTCGAGCGGATCCGCGACGCCGGTGGCACCGCCGAGGCGTTCGGCGCCGACGTGGTCGACGAGGACGCCGTCCCAGCGCTCCTCGAGGAGGTCGCCGCCACCCTCGGCCCCGTGACCGCCGTGGTCGCCAACGCGACCGGCCCGCACCCCGAGATCGCCGTCGAGGACCTGACCTGGCGCGACCACCTCGACCAGCTCGAGTTCTTCGTGAAGAGCCCCACCCTGCTCGTACGCGCCGCCCTGCCCGGCATGCGCGCCGCCGGCGGCGGACGGGTCGTGTTGATCGGCTCCGACCTGGCCGACCGCGCCCCGGCGGGCATGTCGGCGTACGTCGCGGCGAAGTCCGCCCAGGTCGGCCTCACCAAGACGTGGGCCAAGGAGCTCGGGCCGCACGGCATCACCGTCAACCTCGTCCAGCCGGGCTGGATCCCCGTCGAGCGGCACGCCGGCATCGACACCTCCGCGTACGAGACCGAGGTGCCGCTGGGCCGGATGGGCCGGCCCGAGGACGTGGCCGCCACCGTCGCCCACCTCGTCTCCGAGGCCGGTGGGTTCATCACCGGCCAGCGGATCAGCGTCAACGGCGGCCACGTCCTCTGAGGCGGTCCTGACAGCAGACTCCTCAGCAGCAGCTCGTACGCGCGCACGCCTCCCGGTGCTCGTCGCGGTGCCGCTCGAACGCGCGACGCGTCATCGGCGTCGTGCCGTCGGCGGCGCAGGCGGCGAGGTACTCGTCCCACTTGGCCTCCCCGGTGACCTGGCGCAGGTACCAGCGCACGCCCCGCACCGCCTCCCCCGCGGCCCCGCGCAGCCGGCTCACGACGCACCGCCGTCGGGACGGTTCCCCGTCGGCTCGAGCGGGCGCCCGGCGTGGGCCATCTCGTGCTTCTCCTCCGCGGTGGCGAAGAAGTCGGCCGGCGCGACGATCCTCGACTCCGTCCACGGGACCTCCGTGGTGGGCAGCCCGCCGGCGCGTACGGCACGGACCCAGATCAGCAGGGCGTTGGCGACGATGACCAGGACCAGCACCGCGAACAGTGCCTGCAGGGTGCCGTTGAGGGTGGAGTTGACGATGATCTGGTTCATCTGGTCGTTGTCGGCGGCCGGCGCGAGCAGCTCACCCGCGTCGCGGGCGTCGGCGTACTTGGCCCGCTGCGCGAAGTAGCCGATCGCAGGGTTGTCGGAGAACACCTTCTGGTAGCTGGCGGTCATGGTGACCACCAGGTCCCAGACCAGGCCGATGCCGGGCACCCACACCCACTTCGTCCAGCCGTGCTTGAGGAACAGGGTGACGCACAGCGTCAGCGCGATCGCGGCGAGCAGCTGGTTGGCGATGCCGAAGAGCGGGAAGAGCTGGTTGATGCCGCCGAGCGGGTCGGTGACGCCGACGTACAGCATGTAGCCCCACAGCCCCACGACCACCGCGCTGGCCGACCAGGAGGCCGGGCGCCAGGAGAGGTCCGCGTACTTGGGCCAGACGTTGCCGATGCTGTCCTGCAGCATGAAGCGGCCCACCCGGGTGCCGGCGTCGACGGCGGTGAGGATGAACAGGGCCTCGAACATGATCGCGAAGTGGTACCAGAACGCGGCCAGTCCCCCGCCGAACGCCTTGGTGAAGACCAGCGACATGCCGAACGCCAGGGTCGGTGCGCCGCCCGTACGGGAGATCAGGCTCGACTCCTCCACCGAGTCGGCGGCGGCCTGCAGGTCGGCGGGACTGATGCTGAAGCCGAGGTTCGCGACGAACTCGGATGCCGTCGCCGGGTCCAGGCCGGTGGCGCCCGCCGGACTGTTGATCGCGAAGTAGAGACCGGGGTCGATCACGCTGGCCGCGATCAGCGCGGAGATCGCGACGAACGACTCCATGAGCATGCCGCCGTACCCGATCATCGGCACCTGCGACTCCTTCTCGACCATCTTGGGCGTCGTGCCCGACGAGATGAGCGCGTGGAACCCGGACAGCGCACCGCACGCGATGGTGATGAAGACGAACGGGAACAGCTTGCCCGCGAAGACGGGGCCGTCGCCGTCGAGGGCGAACGAGGTGACGGCGTGGTTCTGCAGCGTCGGGGCGGCCACGACGAGGCCGACGGCGAGCAGCACGATGACGCCGACCTTCATGAACGTCGACAGGTAGTCGCGCGGCGTGAGCAGCAGCCAGACCGGCAGGATCGAGGCGACGAAGCCGTACACGACCAGCGCGAGGGTGAGCTGCTCCTTGGAGAGGGTGAGCGCGTCGGCCAGCCCCCACTGCTCGACGTACCCGCCGCCGATGATGGCGAGCATCAGCGCGACGGCACCGATGACGGTGACCTCCATGACGCGGCCGGGCCGCAGCACGCGCAGGTAGAGGCCCATGAAGAGGGCGATCGGGATGGTGAGCCCGATCGAGAAGACGCCCCACGGGGACTCGGCGAGCGAGTTGACCACGACCAGCGCCAGCACGGCCAGGATGATGATCATGATGGCGAAGACGGCGATCAGGGCGGCGATGCCGCCGACCACGCCGATCTCCTCGCGGACCATCTGCCCGAGGCTCTTGCCGTCGCGGCGCATCGAGAAGAACAGGACGACCATGTCCTGCACGGCGCCGGCGAAGATGACGCCGACGATGATCCAGACCGTGCCCGGCAGGTACCCCATCTGCGCGGCCAGCACCGGGCCGACCAGCGGGCCGGCGCCGGCGATCGCGGCGAAGTGGTGGCCGAACAGCACGTGCCGGTCGGTCGGGACGTAGTC
>NZ_JBJEHY010000201.1:0-6741 GCF_051876515.1 Nocardioides sp.
GGGGGACCCGCACCCGCTGGCGCGTCTGCACCGCGCCGGCGGTCGGCTGCCAGGCGTCGCGTCCGACGAGGTCCACCGCTCGACGGCCGTCCTGGGAGATCTCCACCTCGGTGGTCGTCTCCTCCCCGAGGCGGACCGGGGCGGTGCGCGCGGACGGCGACTCCCGCCGCTGCACCCGCAGGGTGGCGGGGCGTCGCGCCAGCCCGGCGTCGAGCAGGCACGCCACGACCACCAGCGCGACCCACAGCACCGCCGTGCCCGTGCGGGGGACCAGCACGACCGGTACCAGCCCCAGGAGCAGGACCAGCACGGGACGCGGCGTGAGGAACATCAGCGCGGGACCGGCACCGAGGCGAGTGCGGAGTCGAGGACACCGGCCACCTGGACGCCCTCGAGCTCGGCCTCCGGGCGCAGGGCGAGACGGTGGGCGAGGGTGGCGTGGGCGAGCGCCTTGACGTCGTCGGGGGTGGCGAAGTCGCGGTTGTTGAGCCACGCCCACGCCCGTGCCGTGCGCAGCAGCGCGGTGGCACCGCGCGGTGAGACGCCCAGGGACAGGGAGGGGGACTGCCGGGTGGCGCGCGCGATGTCGACGATGTAGCCCGCCACCTCGGCGGAGACCTCGACGCCGCGCACCGCCTGCTGGGCGGCGAGCAGGTCGGCTGCCGAGGCGACCGGCCGTACGCCCGCTGCCGCCACGTCGCGGGGCTCGAAACCGGCAGCGTGCCGGCGCAGGATCTCCAGCTCCACGTCGCGTCCGGGGATGTCGAGGACGATCTTGACCAGAAAGCGGTCGAGCTGCGCCTCGGGCAGCGGGTAGGTGCCCTCGTACTCGACCGGGTTCTGGGTCGCGGCCACGAGGAACGGCTGCGGCACCGGCCGGGTCACGCCGTCGGCCGAGACCTGGCCCTCCTCCATCGCCTCCAGCAGCGCCGACTGCGTCTTGGGAGGGGTGCGGTTGATCTCGTCGGCGAGCAGCAGGTTCGTGAAGATGGGACCCTCGCGGAACGTCAGCTCCCCGGCGTGGGAGTCGACCACCATCGAGCCGGTGATGTCGCCGGGCATCAGGTCGGGGGTGAACTGCACCCGGCGCGTGTCGACGTCCAGGGTCGCGGCCAGGGTGCGCACCAGCAGCGTCTTGGCGACCCCGGGCACCCCCTCCATCAGCACGTGGCCGCCGCAGAGCAGGGCGACGAGCAGGCCGGAGACCGCGGCGTCCTGGCCGACGACGACCTTGGCCACCTCGGCGCGCACCTGGTCGAGGCGGGCCCGTGCGTCGGCGGCCCCCGCCACGCCGGGTCCGTCGGGGGAGAAGGAACTGGTCATGGCGTGCGAACCTCTTTCTCGAGCGCGGCCAGCGCGCCGGCCAGGTGGGTGAGTTCTGCGTCGGTGGCCGGCGGCGTGGCGCCGACCAGGAGTGCGTGGACGTCCTCGTACGACCGCCCCGTGCGCGCGGCGACGGCGTGGGTGACCTCCTCCGGCTCGGCGCGCCCGAGCCCCAGGGCCCGGCGGGCGGAGCGTACGGCCGCCCCGCGCAGCGCCTGGGCGGCGTGCGCGCGGTCGTTGGCGCGCTGGTACAGCCGACCGCGGGACTGGACGGCCTCGGTGGCCCGGACGCGGACGGGGAGCGGCTCGACGGCCAGCGCCCCGAAGCGACGGCCGCGCCACAGGACCAGGGCCATGCCGGCGAAGAACAGCAGGAGCAGCCCCGGCACGATCCACTCGGGCAGCAGCGGACCCGCGGAGGCGGCGTCCTCTGCGGTCAGGTCGGCGAGGTCCGGGACGTAGAAGACCACCCTGTCGCCCTGACCGAGCAGGCGCAGTCCGACCGCCGCGTTCTCCGCGGCGAGGATCTGGTCGTTGCTCAGCGCGGTGGCGGCGCCGAAGAGCACGAGCCCGTCCGGACGCTCCACCAGGACGTGGCGGCCCTCGTTCCCCTCGAAGCAGCCGTCCGCGGGGAAGGCGGTGCCGGTGGCGACTTCGAGCTCCAGGCCTCCCCAGCGTTCGGAGGCGCACCCCGACTCGAGGGTCTCCCCACCCACCGAGAGCGTGTCGGTGTCGAGGTGGAACAACCCCAGGGCGCGCTGACCCGGGTCCAGGAGCACGACGGTGGCGTCGCCCGCGTCGTCGCGCAGCCGCTGCACCGTGCTGGGCCCCAGCTGGTCGGGCTGGACCACCACGACGACGGTCCCCGCGTCCGGGTCGGTCTCGGCGAGGGAGTCGGCGGTGCGGGCGGTGGTGACGTCGTGGGTCTGGTCCAGCACGCGCGCCAGCGCGCGGAGGCCGGTGCCGCCGGGGTTGTCCGGGTCCAGCGGGGCGGTGCTGCGCGCCGGGTCCTGCAGCAGGACGGCGACCGCGACCGCCAGCACGGCGGCCAGCGACAGCAGCCAGACGGACCGCGACCCGAGCCGGCGCCTCACCGTCGGGCCCCGACCAGTGCGTCGTCGAGGGCCAGCGCCTCGGTGGCCTGCTCCCGGGTGGCAGTCCGGTGTCCGTACACGACCTCGTCGAAGTGGCGCGCCACCTCGCGCAGACGCTCGGTGCCCTCGGCGGCGGCGTCGAGGGCACCGAGCTCCGCGGCCAGCTCGGTCGCCGTGGCGCCCGGGCGGTCGGCGAGGCGACCGGACTCGACGGGGCGCAGCACCGCCGCGCGGAACGCCTCGGCCACGCAGTCGCCGTACTCCTCCGCCTCGAACGCGCGCACGGCCAGCGCCCGGTGCTCGGCCGCGGTGAGCCGGTGCTCGCCGAGCACCGGTCCGGTCAGGTCGGCCGTACGGCTGCCGGCGCGCCGCAGCCGCCCGAGGACCAGGATGAGCCCGACCACCAGGGCGAAGCCGATGACCAGCGCGAGGATCACCGAGCCGAGCGGGGCCGCGGCGGTCGCGGTGACGAGCTGGGCGAAGAAGCGCTTGCCGGCCTCGACGAGCCGGGCCAGGAGGTCGTCCTCGTGGTACTCGGGGCGCAGCAGCTCACGGCCCAACCGCGAACGCGCCTCCTCGGGGGAGGGGAGGGTGTCGGCGAGCGACGCCGCGAGCCGGACCGGCCTCATCGCGGGGCGCCACCACCGGAGGCCTCGAACAGGTCGAGGTCGTAGCCCTCCTTGCGGATGCGCTGGTCGAGGTACTGCAGCGTCGTGACCGAGCTCGTGAAGGGGTAGGTGATCGCCGCGACGATGACCGTGCCCACGGCCTGTCCCAGCATGTAGCCGAGCATCGCGTACTCCACGCTGAAGAACCCGACCAGGGTCCCGGCGATCGTGAACGGCGTCGCCAGCATCGAGGCCGCCGTCTGCACCACGAGGCTGGTGACCAGCGCGATGCCCAGCGTGCGCCAGAACTGACCGGCGGTGAGGCGGTACCCGCGGCCGATCGCGGCGAACACCCCGGTGCGCTCGATCATCAGGACGGGCACGGGCAGCAGGAGGACCCGGACCCACACCCACGCCATGGCCGCCAGGAAGAAGGGGAGGGTGACCAGACCGATCGTGACGGCGGGGGCCAGGTCGAGGGTGTAGAGGAGGAGGGCCCAGAGCCCGACGTACAGCAGCAGCGCTGCGACCGAGACCACGCTGACGAGCGTGACCAGGCCGATGAGGCGCCAGCGTCGGCCGAGCGTGGCCTGCCACGCCTGGGCCAGGGACATCCGCCGGCCCAGGGCTGCGGCGTGCACGACGTGGGCGATCATCCCCGTCACGAGCACGAGTCCCAGGGACTGCAGCGCGGCGCCGACCAGCAGCGAGCCGTACATCCCCAGCGCACCGAGGAGCTCGTTGCCGGAGAGGTCGTCGGCGGCAGGGTCGAAGGTGAGACTGGTTCCCCAGGTGAGGACCGCGGTGGCGAGGACAGGCAGGACCATCGCGACGGCGGCGACCAGCACGGAGGCGCCGACGGTCGCCCGCGGGTTGACCCGCACCACCTTGACCGCCGCGCTCCACATGTCGCCCAGGGTCAGCGGGCGCAGCGGGACCGCGCCCGGCTTGTGCGCGGCGACCGGGAGCGTCGGCTGCCACGGTGCGCCGGCCGGCGGCACGAACTGACCGGGGTGGGGATGGCCCGGGTAGGGCTGGCCCGGGTACGGCTGGCCCGGGTACGGCTGGTTGGCCGGCGGCGGGTACCCACCCGGCGGGGCGTACCCACTCCCGGGCGGCACCGGGCCGGCGCCGGGCTGCTGCCCGGGCGGCACGGGCGGTTCACTCGCGGGTCCCGTCGTCCCCCACGGCGGCTGCTCGCTCATGCGGGGCATCCTTGCACGCCCCGCCAGCCGGTCCGGGGTGCACCGTCGAGGGAGCGGGCCGGCACGCGGTGGGCCTCGGGTGTGATCTGCCCCACCCCAGGACCGGAGAGGTCGAATCGATTTGGAACACCTCGCCGGTGTCTGCCAAGATGGTCCAGTTGCTCCGACGGGTCGTCGGGGCGCGGCACAACTTGACTACTGAATCGCGTCTCCTTTGATCGAGCCAGTGGTCTGCGTGCGCCGCGCGACCAGTTCTGCTGGCCGGAGACCCGATCAGTCCGGTGGACCCACCGGGTGTCGTTCCAGGAAGTACCAACTCCCATGGGGGAGTCGCGAGAAACAAGCGCGACACGCCCGACCGCGGGGGTCGGAGGAACGGCGGAGAGACAGGCGGTGCCGCCCCACCCGGGACAGTGCCGAGACACAGACCAGCACGCGGTACGCCCCGGACGGGGAGTACGAGATCGAAGAGGACGAGAGAGACCTATGGCGGGACAGAAGATCCGCATCAGGCTCAAGGCCTATGACCACGAGGTGATCGACACCTCGGCGCGCAAGATCGTGGACACCGTGACCCGTACGGGTGCCAAGGTCGCCGGCCCGGTGCCGCTGCCGACCGAGAAGAACGTGTACTGCGTTATCCGCTCGCCCCACAAGTACAAGGACTCGCGCGAGCACTTCGAGATGCGCACGCACAAGCGCCTCATCGACATCATCGACCCCACGCCGAAGACCGTCGACTCGCTCATGCGCCTCGACCTGCCTGCCGGCGTCGACATCGAGATCAAGCTCTGAGGCTGGTTGACATGACTTTCGAACGCAACGTGAAGGGCCTGCTGGGCACCAAGCTCGGCATGACCCAGCTGTGGGACGAGAACAACCGGGTCGTCCCGGTGACCGTCATCGCGGCCTCCACCAACGTCATCACGCAGATCCGCCAGCCCGAGACCGACGGCTACAACGCCGTCCAGGTCGGCTTCGGCGAGATCGAGGCCCGCAAGGTGAACAAGCCCGAGGCCGGGCACTTCGCCAAGGCCGGCGTGACCCCCCGACGCAACGTCGTCGAGATCCGCACCGCTGACGCCTCGACCTACCAGGTCGGCCAGGAGCTCGGCGTCGACACCTTCGCCGCCGGCGACGTCGTCGACGTGACGGGCACCAGCAAGGGCAAGGGCTTCGCGGGCACGATGAAGCGCCACGGCTTCTCGGGTGTCTCCGCGTCGCACGGTGCTCACCGCAACCACCGCAAGCCCGGTTCCATCGGCGCCTGCGCGACCCCCGGTCGCGTGTTCAAGGGCACCCGGATGTCCGGCCGCATGGGTAACGACACGGTCACCACCCAGAACGTGACGGTTCACGCCGTCGACGCCGAGAAGGGCCTGATCCTGGTCAAGGGCGCCGTCCCCGGCGTCCGCGGCAGCCTGGTCGTCGTCCGCTCGGCTGCCAAGAAGACGGAGGCCTGAGCATGACCGCCAAGACTGTCAAGGTCGATCTCCCCGCCGAGATCTTCGACGTCGAGATCAACGTCCCGCTGATCCACCAGGTCGTCGTGGCTCAGCAGGCTGCTGCCCGCCAGGGCACGCACGCGACCAAGACCCGCGGCGAGGTCCGCGGTGGTGGCCGCAAGCCCTACAAGCAGAAGGGCACCGGTCGCGCCCGCCAGGGCTCGACCCGCGCGCCGCAGTTCGCCGGCGGTGGCACCGTCCACGGCCCGCAGCCGCGTGACTACAGCCAGCGCACCCCCAAGAAGATGATCGCTGCCGCCCTGCGCGGTGCGCTCTCCGACCGGGCTCGCAACGACCGTCTGCACGTGGTGGACAGCCTCGTCGAGGGCGACAAGCCGTCGACCAAGGCCGCCCTGGTCTCGCTCGCCGCGCTGACCGACCGCGCCCGCTACCTCGTGGTTCTCGAGCGCTCCGACGCGCTGACCTGGCTCTCGCTGCGCAACGCGCCGCAGGTGCACATCGTCGCCGTCGACCAGCTCAACACCTACGACGTGCTGGCCTCCGACGACGTGGTCTTCACCAAGGGTGCCTTCGACGCTTTCGTCGCCAAGGCCCAGGGCAAGGCCAAGAACGAGGAGAACGACAAGTGAGCACCCTGCAGAAGGACCCGCGCGACATCCTGATCGCACCGGTCGTGTCGGAGAAGAGCTACGGCCTGCTCGACGCCAACAAGTACACCTTCATCGTCCGTCCGGACGCGAACAAGACCGAGATCAAGATCGCGGTCGAGAAGGTCTTCGGCGTCAAGGTCACCTCCGTCAACACCATCAACCGCCAGGGCAAGACCCGCCGTACCAAGTTCGGGATCGGCAAGCGCGCCAACACCAAGCGCGCCATCGTCAGCCTGGCCGAGGGTCACCGCATCGACATCTTCGGGGGTCCGGTCTCCTGACCGGGTCACCAAGGGACTGAGCTGAGGAACATCTGATGGCTATCCGCAAGTACAAGCCGACCACCCCGGGCCGTCGTGGCTCGTCGGTGGCCGACTTCGCCGAGATCACCCGGA
>NZ_JBJEHY010000202.1:0-6734 GCF_051876515.1 Nocardioides sp.
TCTCGACGCGGACGCAGTGCTGGCTGCCGCGGCCGTGGAGGACGAGCACGAGCTGTACGAGGCCCAGCGCAACGTCTTCCTCGACCCGCGCGACCCCGAGGTGGAGCGCGCGGCGCTCGCCGCGGGCATCCAGGCGGACTGGATCGAGGCGGCAAAGAAGTCGCCGGTGCTCAAGCTGATCACCGACTACAAGGTGGCATTGCCGCTGCACCCGGAGTACCGCACGATGCCGATGGTCTGGTACATCCCGCCGCTGTCGCCGGTCGTCGACGTCATCAAGGACACCGGCCACGACGCCGAGGACCGGGGCAACCTGTTCGCCGCCATCGACGCGCTGCGGATCCCCGTGGAGTACCTCGCCAACCTGTTCACCGCCGGCGACACCGAGCCGGTCGATGCGGTGCTCAAGAAGCTGGCGGCGATGCGGTCGTACATGCGCGACATCAACCTGGGCCGTGAGCCCGACGCCTCGATCCCCGAGGCCGTCGGCATGACGGAGGAGGAGATGTACGAGATGTTCCGCCTGCTGGCGATCGCCAAGTACGCGGACCGCTACGTCATCCCGCCGGCCCACGCCGAGCAGGCGCACGCCCTGGAGGAGCTGGCCACCGAGTGTGCCGTCGACTTCGACGCCGCCGGCTCGTTCTACGACCAGGCGCTGCTGGGGGAGGGCGCGGGCTACCCGACGCCCGTCGCGGTGGAGAACTTCCGGATGCTGCAGAACCGGCAGACCTCCGACACCATCGCCGCGCCCGAGAACAAGGGCTCCCGGGTCAACCTGCTCAACTGGGACGGCAAGGGCACCCCGCAGGGTCTCTTCCCGCCGAAGCTGGACGGGGACCGCAGCACGGGCGGTGAGGGCTGATGTTCCGGTTCACCCGCAAGCATCAGCGTCCCGCCGACCTGGCGCCGGTCTGGGCGGCCTGCAGTGCCCTGCTGGACTATCCGACCGCCGAGCTGGTGGCGTCCCTCGACGCCATCGAGGAGCTGGTCGACGGCAACGAGCACCTGGCGCCGCTGCTGGCGTACCTGCGCAGCACGGACTTGGCAACGCTGCAGAAGGAGTACGTCACCACTTTCGACCAGACCCGCAAGTGCGCCCTCTACCTCACCTACTTCGCGTACGGCGACACCCGCCGTCGCGGGGTGGCTCTGGTGGAGTTCAAGCAGGCGTACCGCAAGGGCGGCGTCGAGTGGGACGAGGACTGCGAGGAGCTGCCCGACCACCTGTGCGCGGTGCTCCAGTTCGGGGCCACCGTCGACCAGGACGGAGCCTGGAAGCTGCTCAACGACCACCGCGCCGGAGTCGAGATGCTGCGTCTGGCCCTGCAGCGCTGGCGCAACGACGACGGCACCACTGGTTCGCCCTGGGCCGCCGCGATGGTCGCCCTGTCAGCCACCCTGCCGACCCTTCAGGGCGAGGAGGCCGACGCGGTCCGCCGCCTGATCGAGGAGGGCCCGCCCGCCGAGAGCGTCGGGCTGGACGCGTACGGCACCGACCCCCTGATCGCCTCGGCCACCATCCCCGTAGGAGCCCCCCGATGAGCACCTTCCTCTGGGTCATCGTCCCGTACCTTTGCTTGGCGATCTTCGTCGTCGGCCACTTCTGGCGCTACAAGTACGACAAGTTCGGCTGGACCACCCGCTCCTCGCAGCTGTACGAGGACCGGATGCTGCGACTCGGCTCGCCCCTGTTCCACTTCGGCATGCTCGGGGTGGTGGGCGGTCACGTCATCGGCCTGCTCATCCCGCAGTCGTGGACGGACGCGCTGGGCATCTCGCACCACACGTACCACGTGGTCGCGGTCGCGGGCGGTCTCGCCGCCGGGGTGATGGCCACCGTCGGTCTGGCCATTCTGATCTACCGGCGGCGCACGGTGGGGCCGGTCTTCTCGGCGACCACGCCGATGGACAAGGTCATGTACTTCTTCCTCGGTCTGGTGATGCTGCTGGGCATGTGGAACACCGTGCTCGGCGCCTCGGGGCTGGAGGAGTACAACTACCGTGAGGGCGTATCGGTCTGGTACCGCTCGTTCCTCGCGTTCCAGCCCGACGCCTCGCTGATGGCGGACGCCCCGTTCGGGTTCCAGGCGCACGCCCTGGTCGCGTTCATCATCTTCGCGCTGTGGCCGTTCACGCGCCTCGTGCACGTGTTCTCCGCGCCGATCGGGTACGTCACCCGGCCGTACATCGTCTACCGCAGCCGTGACCTGACCGCCGCTGGTGGCAACCGGGCGGTCCCGCGGGGGTGGGAGAAGAGCTGACTGCAGCGCCCGGCACCCCCCTCCCGGTGCCGGGCCGACCCGGGGCCCGGGCCGCCACCCCTCCGGCGGCCCGGGCCCCGCTGCGTCCAGCGGGTTCCTTGCGCTTACCGGGCCCCGCCCCTATCTTCTGGACACCTGTACAGAACATCGGTTCTGTTGTCTGGAGGTGGGCATGACCACGCCATTGCCTGAGATCGGCTGCTACGGACTGGCTGGGCACTCCTCGAGCCCGCGCGACCTGCTCGCCGAGGCGGTGCGCGCGGAGGAGCTCGGGATCGGGTCGATCTTCCTGTCCGAGCGGTTCAACGTGAAGGACGCCGGCGTCATGGCCGGGGCGGTGGCGGCGGTGACGGACCGGCTGGGGATCGGTACGGCCGCGACGAACCACAACACCCGCCACCCGCTGGTCACGGCCACGATGGCGACCACGCTGCACCGCCTCTCGGGTGGTCGGTACGCGCTGGGCCTGGGACGGGGTTTCGACGCGCTGTTCGACCTGATGGGGGTGCCCCGCGTGACGGGTGCGCAGATGGAGGACGCGGTCGGCATCTTCCGCCGGCTCTGGCACGGCGAGGCGGTGGTCGGGCACGACGGGCCCGCGGGCGTCTTCCCGTACCTCTCGCAGGACCCGTCGTTCGACGAGGACGTCCCGGTGCTGATGATGGCGATCGGTCCGCGCAGCCTCGAGCTGGCCGGACGCGTCGCCGACGGGGTGGTCCTGCACACCTTCATGACCGACGAGACGGTGGCCCGCGCGGTCACCACGGTCCGCCGTGCTGCCGAGGAGGCCGGACGCGACCCTGCCTCCGTACGCGTGTGGTCGGTCCTGGCCACGGTGGACGACGCGATCGACGAGGAGCTGCGGCTGCGCAAGCTCGTGGGGCGGCTCGCCACCTACCTGCAGGGGTACGGCGACGTCCTGGTCCGCGCGAACGGCTGGGACCCCGCGGCGCTCACCCGGTTCCGGTCCGACCCGCTCGTCCAGGGCTACCCGGGGGCCTTCGACGCCGTCGGGACCGCTGACGATCTGGCGTACCTGCGTGACGAGGTGCTTCCCGCCGCGTGGCTGGCCGCCTCGGCCACTGGTGCGGCCGCCGCCTGCGCCGCCCGCGTCCGCGACCAGCTCGACGCGGGCGCGGACAGCGTGATCCTGCACGGCGCGACCCCCGACGAGCTGGCAGGGGTGGTCGAGGCGTGGCGATCCGTCCGCCCGTCGGGTCTGGACGACCTCCCCCTGAACCCCGGAAGGAGCCGTTCGTGAACGGATTCCCGGTCCTCGTCGAGGACGTGAGCGTCGAGTGGCTCTCCGGAGTGCTCGGTGGCCGCGTCGAGGCCTTCACCCGCTCCCGGGTCGGTACGGGGCAGATGGCCGAGTGCCACCGCCTCGAGCTGGCCGGCGAGGGGGTGCCGGACCGGGTGGTGCTCAAGCTGCCGGCGCCCGATCCCGGGACCCGCGCCATGGTGGCGGGGGCGTACCGCAGTGAGGCACGCTTCTACGGCGACCTGGCGGCGACCGTGGACGTACGGGTGCCGGGCTGCCACCACGTGTCGTACGCAGACGGAGGCGACTTCGTCCTGCTGCTGGAGGACCTGGCCCCTCGTGTGCAGGGCGACCAGATCGCGGGGTGCGGGCCCGAGCAGGCCCACGACGCGGTGAGGAACCTGGCGGGTCTGCACGGTCCGCGCTGGTGCGACGAGACGCTGTACGTCTCCGACGGCTTCGCCCGTCCCGACGAGGAGATCGTGGCGGGTCTGATGGAGATCCTGGTGCCCTCGGTGGAGACGTTCCTCGCCGACATCGGCCCCCGTCTGCGGGAGGGCGACGCCGAGGTGCTGCGGGCTGCGGCGCCGCTGGTGGCGGGCTGGATGACGGTACGCGGCGAGCGGTTCTCGCTGCTGCACGGCGACTACCGGCTCGACAACCTCCTCTTCCCGCCGGCAGGCGGTGCCGGTGGCTCGGTGGCGGTCGACTGGCAGACGCTCGACGTGGGTCTGCCAGCGCGCGACCTGGCCTACTTCCTGGGGACGAGTCTGGAGCCGGACGTACGGCGCGAGCACGAACGAGACCTCGTCGCGGCCTACCACGCTGCGCTGCCGGACGCGGTGCGTGCGGCGTACACGGTGGAGGACTGCTTCGACGACTACGCCTTCGCCCTGCTCCAGGTGCCGCTGGTCACTGTCCTCGGACAGGTGTACGGCTCGCCGACCGAGCGCGGCGAGGAGATGTTCGCGGCGATGACGCGGCGCGGGTGCGCCGCGATCCGCGACCTGGGGACGTTGGAGAAGGTGGCCGCCGAGCAAAGGTGAGGGCGGCGCCGGGCTCAGTGCCCGAGCGGCACCATCACGTCGTCCCGGAACCGCTCCATGCCCTCGAGCTTCTCCTCGAGCGTCGCGTGACGTCCGGAGTAGTACATCCAGGGAGCGGTCATCACCTCGGTGACCCCGGCCGCTCCCGCGCGGGCGAAGTCCTCGGGGAGGAGCGCGTCGCTGAGTGCGGGGACGACCTCGAACGGTCCGTCGATCTCCTGCTCCGCGCGCAGTTCCCGCAGCCGGGTGCTGATGGCGACGGCCTCGTCGACGGTGTGCACGTCCCCGACCCAGCCGTCGTGGCGGGCCGCGCGGCGCAGCGCCACCTCCGAGAGCCCGCCGACCAGGATGGGGACCGGGTGTCGCGGAACGGGGTTCATGGTGAGCCGGGGTGTGGGGTAGTGCGGGCCGTCGTGCTCGCTCCACCCGGGTGACCACAGCTCACGCATCAGGGCGAGTGCGTCGTCGGTGCGGGCGCCACGGGTGGAGAACTCCTGCCCGAGGAGCTCGAACTCGTCGCGGCACCAGCCGACGCCGACCCCGAGTGAGACCCGTCCGTCGCTGATCACCGAGGCCGTTCCGACCGCCTTCGCCACCGTGTAGGGACTGCGGAGGGCCGCCACGTAGATGGAGGTGAAGAAGCGCAGACGGGTGGTCCGGGAGGAGAGGGCACCGATGAGGACCCACGGGTCGGGCCAGTCGACGTCGGACTCCCATCGTCGCTTGCCGTCACCGCGGTAGGGGTACGGCGTGGTGAGCGTCTCCAGGTCGACGACGTGGTCGGCGACGCTGAGGCTGCGGTACCCGAGGCGGTCGGCGGCTTCGGCGATGGGTCCGATCTGCTCGACGGGCAGGAACGCGGTGACCACGGCGAAGGAGGGGGACCCGGAGGGCAGGGACGTCATGCGGGGGGACGCTAGTGGTCGAGTGCGTCCGGGGGAAGCGTGTTGCGTGTGGACGTGGCCGGTCAGGCTCGGGGGACGGCCGGCTGGCGGCCCGCCTGGACGAGCGCGACGATCCCGGTGGCGACGCCGAGCAGGGCCGTGAGGGCGATGCCGCCACCGATGACGATCATGAACAGGCCGATCACGTACAGCCCGCTGTCGTCGGTCGCTGCCGCGTCAAGGGACCACGGCACGGCGAAACCGATGACGGCGGCTGCGGACAGGACGACGACGCCCCACACGCTCCGCGACCACAGCTGGGCGGCGAGGCCGGCGAGGGCGATGGCAGCAGCACAGCCGATGACCTGCCACGGGCGGTACGGCCCCTGCTCGACACCGTCGACGAGGTAGTACTCGTGGTCCCAACCGAGCCAGGCGAACCACATGGCGGCGGAGAAGACCGCCAACACCAGCGCGGCGATGGCGAGGCGTCGGGTGAAGCGGGTCGTGATGGCGGGCTGCGTCGTCATGCGACCAGTCTCGCCGCTGGGATGCGCGGGCGGGATCCGTACGGGTGCTCAGGTGATCCGGCCGGCGGCCCGCTGGTCGAGCCTGTCGAGACCCCCTATCTGCGGAGGTGGAAGCGGTAGCTGCCGTCGGGCAGGCGGTCAGCGGCGTAGCGAGGGTCGTGGACGAGGTGGTGGTGATGGCTGCAGAGCAGGTCTCCGTCATCGAGGTCGGTACGTCCCCCCGCGGCTCCACGGATCCCGGTGGTGAGCCTCGCACCATGAGGCGGGGATGGTGCACCCATCGGTGCGGCATTGCTTCTGGGCGAGTGCGAGGGCTCCGCGTTGGGCGGGGGAGAAGAGCCGTTGTCGGCGGCCGTAGTCGAGGACGGTGGACGTGCCGCCGAGGACGGCGGGGAGGAGGTGGGCGGTGCAGGCAAGCCGCCGGGCCTCGCCTGCGGTGATGGTGTCGAGGGAATCGCCAGGCAGTCCGTTGTCGAGGGTGGCGGTGCCGAGTTCGTCGCGAAGGCTGTCGAGGCTGAGGGTCACGACCACTGTGGTGGCGTCCCCGCCGTGGATCGGTAGCCGGGCGGGGTCAACTGCTTCGAGGAGTTGTCCGAACGCTTCGGCGGCCCTGCGCGGGTAGGGGAGGTGCTGGACGGCTCGCCCCGGCGACGTCTCCACCTCTGCCGGGTGCGTCTCGAGCGTGGTGTCGTCGTGAACCGCCCCGGCGAGTCCGGAGACTTTCTAGTTTGAGACTCCAGCGATTGCTG
>NZ_JBJEHY010000203.1:0-6726 GCF_051876515.1 Nocardioides sp.
TTCTTCCTCAAGGTCCACGTCGGACTCGTCGCCCAGGGCGACTGCCCCGGAGCCGGCGTCGGGCGCGGTGTCCCCCTCGGCGGAGGTCTCTGACTCCGGCTCCGGGCCCGTCTCTGGGACGTCGTCCGGATCGCCGACCAGGTCAGCGTCGTCCCCCGCGTCACCCTCGTCATCGACCTCGTCCTCAGGCACGGCGTCAGCCGTCTGCTCGGAGGCGGGACCAGAGGCACCCTGCTCGTCGCCCTCCCCCGGCTCACCGGTCTCCACCGCCACGTCCGGCTCGATCTTCTCGATCTCGTCCGGCGCGGCTGCGGCCTCGGGCTCCTCCGCGGGGCCCGGCTTGGTCGGCTCAGGCATGGAAGACGTGCCGCCTGATCGATGCCATGTTGGAGAAGATGCGGATGCCCAGGACCACGACGACGCCGGTCTGGAGCTGTCCGCCGACGCCCAGCTGGTCGCCCACGAAGACGATCGTGGCCGCGATGACCACATTGCTCACGAACGAGACCACGAAGACCTTGTCGTCGAAGATGCCGTCGAGGAAGGCGCGCAACCCACCGAGGACGGCGTCCAGCGCAGCCACCACCGCGATCGGAAGGTACAGCTGGAGTCCGACGGGGATGTCGGGTGCGAGGAGCAGGCCAAGCACGACTCCGAGCACCAGTCCCAGTGCTGCAATCACTCGTTCTCCTCCTCACCGTAGAGCGTCCCGGACCGGTATGCCTGAGATCCCTGTTCGACCACGCGCAGCGGGTCCAGTCTCGCAGCCGGCAGACGCAGGTCCGTCACATTCTCGGGTACGTACTCAAATCCGAGCGCGTTGGCGAGCTCGAACCACACCTGTCCCTGGGAGGAGGCCAGCAGGTCGGCCTGCAGGCTCCCGGGGTCCCCGATCACGTTGATCACGAAGGGTTCGGTGATCGGGCGCCCGCCGACGTGGATAGAGCGACCTGTGTTGCGGATCCCGGTGGTGGCGGAGAGACGCTCACCGTTGATCGAGATCGCCTCGGCGCCGGCGTGCCACAGCCCGTCGACAAGGGTGGCGAGGTCCTCGTCCCGGATCTGGCTGTTCGGCTCGGCTCCGGCCGCGCTGCGCACGGTGATGCGTACGCCGGGGCCGCGTACGGCCACGGACCCCGTGCTCATCCCCAGCTGCTCCAGGTCGGCCCGGGCGTCGTCCACCTGGGCTGCCAGGTCCGCGTTGGCCTGCAGCGTCCCCCGGTTCGCGACCTCGAGCTCACGCACCTTCGACTGGAGGTCGCTGACGCGCTCGCGCCGCTCCTCGACCTGCGCGATCAGGGCGTCACGGCTCAGCTGGTCCACCTCGGCGTCACGCTGCGTCTGCAGCCCGATCACCGTGACCAGGAGTCCGAACAACGCGACGGCCACACCCGTACCGACCGCGAAGCGTCGCCCGGGCGCAGGGCGGTCCCCAGTCGCGCTCGTACGCCGTTCCGCCGCAGCGGCGTAGTCCTCGTCGAGCGACCGCTGGGTGATGAGCGTCAGCAACGGCGTGGTGACGTGCGCGGGCAGCGCCGGCGGCGCCGCCCCGGCCGCCGGCGGGCTTGCCGGCCGCGGTGCCGAGGCGTAGTCGTCCGCGGGAGGAGGCGTCACGCGGACTCCTGGGCCACGCGTCGGTCCGTGTCACGCAGGAGGCGGAACACCTGCCAGGCGTACAGGATGCCGGCCCACCAGTAGAGGCCGATGCCCCAGATGGTGAACGCCCACCCGAAGACCTGGGCGAGGGTGGCGACCATGCCGCTGCCGTCCCCGAGCAGGAGCAGCGGGAAGGCGTACAGGAGGTTGAACGTGGCGGCCTTGCCGAGGAAGTGGACCGGCAGCGAGCTGTAGCCCCGGGTCCGCAGGAAGGGCACGAGGAGCCAGAGCAGGACGTCACGCAGGGGAAGCACGACCGCGACCCACAGCGGGATGATGTCTCGCAGGAAGAGTCCGACGACGACGGCCAGGATGTAGAGGCGGTCCGCGACCGGGTCGAGGATCGCGCCGAGCGCGGAGCGCTGGTCGAGGCGACGTGCGAGCCAACCGTCGAGGAAGTCGGTGATGCCCGCGACGAGCAGGACGAGCAGTGCGAGCTCGTCGTGCTGGGGTCCCAGGACGAGCCAGAGGAAGACCGGGATGCCGAGCAGGCGCACGCCACTGAGGAGGTTGGGAACGGTCCACGGACCACTCTGCTCGCCTCGTGACTCCACTGCCCCGGCTCCTGTCCTCTGCTCCGACCGTGCCCCACGCAGGTCAGCGGCCACACTACCCAGCGGCACCGCGTCCGCCGGGACCCCTGTGCGGTGTCGTCAGGCCTCGGGCGTACGGGTGTCCGCCTGCGGGGCGTGGTGCGCACCGTCACGGATCTCCCCCACCAGCTCCTCCAGCACGTCCTCGAGCGTCACCACGCCGAGCACGATCCCCTCGGAGTCCACCACCCGGCCCATGTGGGCACCGCGCTGGCGCAGCGTGCCCAGGGCCTCGTGCAGCAGGTCGTCGCTGCGGACCGTGGCGAAGGGACGTACCCACTTGGGGTCGATGGGGCGCTCCCGCCGAACCTCGTCCGTCTCCAGCACGTCCTTGATGTGCAGGTAGCCGCGCAGCTCACCCTCCTCCGAGGTGACCGGGAACCGGCTGAAGCCGGTCCGGGCGCACAGGGTCTCGACGTCCGCTCCGGAGGAGCCCGGCCCCACCGTGGCGAGTGAGTCGGACGGCATGAGCACCGAGGAGACCGTCAGCTCGGTGAACCCCAGGGCGCCGGCGAGCAGGTCGTACTCCGCGTCCTCGATCATGCCCGAGCCGCGGGACTCCTCCACCAGGGCCGCGACCTCCTCGCGCGTGTAGACCGAGGAGACCTCGTCCTTCGGCTCGACCCGCAGGGCGCGCAGGGTGAGGTTGGCGATGAAGTTGAGGGCCGCGATCACCGGCCGCAGGACCGTGACGATCCACATCATCGGGGGGCCCAGGACCAGGGCCGCACGCGCCGGGCCCGCGATGGCGATGTTCTTGGGGACCATCTCCCCCAGGACCACGTGCAGGAAGACCACGACCAGCAGCGCGATGACGAAGGAGATCGGGTAGACGAGCTGGTGGGGCACCCCCAGGGACGCGAACACGGGCTTGAGGAGGTGGGCGACCGCCGGCTCACCGACGGCGCCCAGGCCCAGCGAGCACACGGTGATCCCCAGCTGGGCGGCCGCCATCACGGCCGACACGTTCTCCATGGCCGCCAGCGTGGCCTTGGCGGCTCCCGAGCCCGCGAGCGCCTTCGGCTCGATCTGGCTGCGGCGCGTGGAGAGCAGGGCGAACTCCGCGCCCACGAAGAAGGCGTTGAGCGCGAGCAGGACGACGGCGAGCAGGAGTGCGGCGTAGTCGTTCACCGGACACCTCCCTCGCTGCTCGGTCCGACGCCCGGGGCGCCGGTCACCTCGCGCATGTGCACCCGGTCCACGCGCAACCCGTCCATCCGTTCCACGGTCAGGGTCACCAGGTGCTGCTCCTCGTCGGAGTCTCCTGTGACCGTCACCTCGATGCGGTCGCCGTTGCTGGGCACCTTGCCCAGCTCGCGCATGATCAGGCCGCCGATGGTGTCGTAGTCCTCGTGCAGCGGCAGGGCCAGGCCGGTCAGGTCCTCGACCTCGTCAGGGCGGAGCAGGCCGGACAGGAACCACGACCCGTCCGGCCGCAGCCGGTGCCGGGCGCCCAGGCGGTCGTGCTCGTCGGAGATGTCGCCGACGATCTCCTCCACGACGTCCTCCAGGGTCACGATGCCGGCGTGGCCGCCGTACTCGTCGAGGACGACCGCCATCTGCGTGCCGTCGTTGCGCAGCAGCGCGAGCAGCGGGTCGAGCCGCAGGCTGTCGGGCACCACTGTCGCCTTGCCCATGACGCGCCGGACGCGCGTGGTCGCGCGCTCGTGGACGGCCAGCGCCACGACGTTCTTGACGTGGACCGTGCCCACGACGACCTCCTCGGAGTCCAGCACCGGGAACCGTGAGAAGCCGGTCTGGCGGGCCGCCTCGATCACGCTCGAGGCGCGGTCGGTGTCGGCCAGGGAGGTGGTGCGTACGCGCGGGGTCATGATCTCGCCGGCGGTGCGCTGGGCGAACTCGACCGACCGCTCCACGAGCTCGGCGGTCTCCGCGTCCAGGGTCCCCTGGTCGGCGGAGTGCTGCACCAGCGATGCCAGCTCGTCGGTGCTGCGCGCGGAACGCAGCTCCTCCTGCGGCTCGATGCCGAGCCTGCGCACGATGGCGTTGGCCGAACCGTTGAGCAGCTTGATCGGGTAGTGGTTGACGACGGTGAAGCCGCGCATGAAGCCCTGCGTGCGTCGGGCGGTCTCCAGCGGCCTGGCGATGGCCAGGTTCTTGGGCACCATCTCGCCGAAGACCATGGTCAGCACCGTGGACAGCACCAGGGCGACGCCCAGCGCGACGGGGCGCACGGCACCGTCGGGGAGCCCGGCGCCGCGCAGCGGGTCGCCGATGAGCTCGGCGATCGCGGGCTCGGCCAGGTAGCCGATCGCCAGGTTGGTGACGGTGATGCCGATCTGGGCGCCGGAGAGCTGGGTCGACAACGAACGCAGGGCCGACTGCACGCCCACGGCCTTGGGGTCGCCACCGGAGGCGGCGCGGTCGACCGTCGTCCGGTCGACGGTCACGAAGGCGAACTCGGAGGCGACGAAGATGCCGCACAGGCCGATCAGCACCAACGAGCTGGCGAGCAGGATCCACGGGGTCACCGGGTCGTCCCCGGGACGTACGGTCGGCTCGGACTGTCACTCTCGCTCATGTCGAGCAAGTTCCCCTCTCGCTTCGTGACGACACTCCTCGCAGGAGTGACGCGCTGCACTGAGAATAGCGAGCCGCTCCCCCTCGACGCGACGAGGCGGCCGCCGGGAGCCGTAGGGTGGCACGGCCCGTCCCGAGGCCCCCGCCTCCCGTCCCCCGGAGTTCCTCATCGCCACCCTCACTCCCCCCGCTGACAGTTCCCGACGTGCCGCCGCCGAGCGTCTGGCCGGCCTGGCGACGCCCCCCGGTGCCCTGGGCCGGCTCGGCGACCTCGCCGTGTGGGTCAGCGCCGTGCAGGACGCCGTTCCGCCGCGGGGGTTCGACGCGGTACGGCTCGTGATCTTCGCCGGGGACCACGGCGTCACCAGCCACGGTGTCTCGGCCTTCCCGGCCGAGATCACCGGCGCCATGGTGCGCACCTTCCTCGCCGGGCGCGCCGGCGTCAGCGCCCTGGCGCGCGCCCACGACGTCGCCGTACGGGTGCTGGACCTGGGGTGCAACGACGACTTCGCCGACCTGGACGCCGCGACGCGGACTGCCCTCCAGGCGCACAAGGTGCGCCCGGGGAGCGAGCCCCTCCACCTGCGGGACGCCCTCACCCCCGAGCAGGCGCGGGCCGCGTACGACGCCGGTGTCGCCGTGGCGCTCGAGGAGATCGCAGCCGGCGCGGACCTGCTCATCAGCGGCGACATGGGCATCGGCAACACCACCCCCGCCGCCGCGATGGTCGCGTACGCCCTGGGTCTGCCCGGCGAGGCGGTCGTGGGTCGCGGCACCGGCATCGACGACGAGGCGCTCGCGCGCAAGGCGGCCGCCGTCGACGCGGCTGTGGCGAGGGTGCGTGAGGCCGGGCTGGACGGTCTCGGGGCTCTCGGTTCCCTGTCCAGCGCCGACCTCGTCGCCACGACCGGGTACCTGGTGACGGCCGCCCGCTCGGGTGTGCCGGTCCTGCTCGACGGCCTCATGAGCGTGGCCTGCGCCCTGTGGGCCGAGGAGCTCGAACCCGGCGCCGCCCAGTGGTTCGCCGCCGGCCACCGGTCCACGGAGCCGGCGCAGTCCTTAGCGCTGGAGAAGCTCGGCCTCGACCCGGTGCTGGACCTGGGCCTCCGGCTCGGCGAGGGCTCGGGCGCCGTGGCCGCCGTCCCGGTGCTGCGCAGCGCCGTCGCGCTGCTGCGCGACGTGGCCCTGCTCTCCGAGCTCGGATGACGCTCCGCGACGGGTTCCTGCTCTCCCTCGGCACGCTCACCCGGATCCCCGTCCCACCGCCAGCGGTCGTCGACCGTACGACCGGCGGTGTCGCGATGCTGGCCGCCCCTGTGACCGTCCTGCCGCTCGGCGCCGGCGTCGCCGTCGTGCTCGCGCTGGGCCACCTCGCCGGGGCACCGGCTCTGCTGAGCGGGCTCCTGGCTGCCGCGTTCCTGGCGTGGGCGACCCGCCTGCTCCACCTGGACGGCGTCTCAGACACCGTCGACGGACTGACTGCCTCGACCGACCGTGAACGGTCCCTGGAGGTCATGCGTTCCGGGACGGCCGGCCCTGCCGGCGTGGTCACCCTCGTCGTGATCCTCGGTGTGCAGACCCTCGGCTTCGCGAGTCTGTCCGGCACCGTCTGGGGGACGCTGCTGGCCGGTGCAGCGGTCTGCTGGTCACGCGTGGCGCTCGCGGTGGCCTGTGCGCGCGGGGTCCCCGCCGCGCGTCCGGGTGGACTGGGCGCGGCGGTCGCCGGCTCGGTCAGGGGGCTGCGTCTGGCGCTTCTCTGGGTGCCGGTGACTGCCGTGTGGTGGGTGGTCGCGGACCGTGCCGACGCGGGCGTCGGCGGCTGGGTGGCTCCGCTGCTGTCGACAGTGGCGGTCGTCGCGTGCGTCAGGCTCGCCGTACGTCGTCTGGGCGGCGTGACCGGTGACGTCCTCGGCGCGTGCGTCGAGGCGGCCCTGCT
>NZ_JBJEHY010000204.1:0-6572 GCF_051876515.1 Nocardioides sp.
AGCTCCATCAGCCCGGAGAAGCCCACGCACACCCCGCCGCACTGCTCGATGAGGCGACGGGTGGCCGCTGCGGTGCCGCCGGTCGCGAGCACGTCGTCGACCATCAGGACGCGCTCGCCGGGCTGGATCGCGTCCCGGTGGACCTCCAGCGTGGCGCTGCCGTACTCGAGGTCGTACGAGACCGCGTGGGTCTCGCGGGGCAGCTTGCCGGCCTTGCGGACCGGGATGAAGCCAGCCCCGAGGGCCAGGGCCACCGGAGCGGCGAGGATGAAGCCCCGCGCCTCCATGCCGACCACCTTGTCGACCACCACGGTGCCGTCGGCGTCGCGTCCGGCCTCGGCGAGTCCCTCGATGATCTGGGTGAAGGCGGTGTGGTCGGCCAGGACGGGAGTGATGTCCTTGAAGACCACGCCCGGCTCGGGCCAGTCGTTCACGTCGACGACCAGCGACTCCAGCGCCGCGCGCGCGGCGTCCCGAGCGACCACCTCAGGCCTGCTCGGTGTCGGCAGCGTCCGCGTCGGGGGCGTCGGTCGCGTCCGCCGCGGGAGCGGACGTCTCACCCGCGTCGACCTGGGCGATCGCGGCACGCATGACCTCGACCTCGACGCCGGGCGCCAGCTCGACGCGGGCACGCTGGTCGGTCACCGAGGTGACGGTGCCGAAGATGCCCGAGGAGAGCATGACCCGGCTGCCGACACCGACCTCGGACTGCATCCGCGCCACCTCGCGCTGGCGGCGCTGCTGGGGGCGGATGAGGAACAACCAGAAGAACAGCAGGACAAGGACGAACGGGACGGCGTTCACCAGGAGTTCCACGACACACCTCAGGAGCTTCGAGAGCAGGACGCGCAAGAACCGCGCCCTGCGATCCTAGTGGGTGCCCCGGCACGCTCCGACAGCCCCGTCACGGGACCGGGTGTGGAGCCGTCAGACCGCCTTGACGCTGAGGACCGGGCACTTCGCGTCGAGCAGGACCCGCTGGGAGTTGCTGCCCATCACGAGCTTGCCGACGGGCGAGCGCCGGCGCAGGCCGATCACGATCAGCTCGGCGTCGTTGGCCTCGGCGATGCTCAGCAGGTCCTCGGCGGGCTCGAAGCCGCGCACCAGGTGGCGTACGTCGAACTCGACGCCGGAGTCGGTGAGCACCGCGCGCACCCGCTCCATCTCGGCCTCGGCCGCCTCGGACTTGGCCCCGTCGAACTCGGCACCGCCGCGGTGGGAGCTGACCACCACGACCTTCGAGCCGCGCAGGCGGGCCTCCGCGATGCCGGCGCGCAGCGCCGCCTCCCCCTCGGGCTTGGGAACGTAACCGACGACCAAGGTGCCCATCCGACGTCTCCTCTCACCGCGGCGCGACGAGTGCGCCAGCCCTTGGCACCGTAGCCGACGCGGGCCGTCCGAGGACAGGGGCACGCGGCGCGGAGTGTCCACCGGCCTGTGGAGAGAGGTCCTCGGTCCCCGCGTGGGTCGGGCACAGTACCGACCATGGAGATGACCGGTTCTCTGGACCCGCGCAGCGTGGGGCTGCTGCGTGAAGCGGTGCTGAGGCACCGGGAGACGGAGCCGCGACGCCGGTTCGTCCCGCGGTTGCACGTCGGGGTGCCGGGTCGACGTACCGCGGTCCACGAGGTGCGCGGGGACGAGGACCAGGCGGCGCGGACCGACCTGGTGGCGGCGATGGTGGAGCCGTTCTCGCCCGGGGTGGGTGTCGCCCGCCCGGACCTGTACGCGTGGCTGACCCGCCCCGGCCACCTCACACTCCACGACCTCGACGCGGACTGGTCGGTCGCCGTCCGCGATGCCTGCGCGCAGGTGGGACTCGACGCCGTGTTCGTCGTGGTCACACGGGAAGGTTGGTGGGATCCGCGGAGCGGCGCCTCGGCGCGCTGGGTACGCCTGCGCCGCTCCCCCGTGGCGTGACAGCGTGAAGAGGCACGCCGCCGACGGGGCTCACAGCCCGCCGGGACTCACCGCCAGGTGTGCACCGGCTCGTTGCTGTGCATGCGCTCGACGTACTCCAGCAGGGTGCCGCGCAGGTCGTCGAGGCGGTCCTGACCGCGTCGCTGGGCCATCCGGGCCACGAACCACTCCGCGCCGCTGGTCTGCGCGCTGCACCGCTGCTCGATGATCCCCAGGTAGCGGTCGCGCTCCTCAGCCCCGACCCCGGCGTCGGCGAGCCCCTGGTCGGCCAGTGGAAGCAGGCGGCGCAGGACGAGCTCGGTGGCGGCGACCTGGCCCACCCCGGGCCAGTAGATCTTCGCCTCGACCCCGTGCCTGGCCGCCACGTGGAAGTTCTCCTCGGCAGCGGAGAACGACATTTGTGACCACAACGGGCGCTGCTGCGACCCGAGGGCACGGACCAGTCCGAACCAGAAGGCCGCGTTGGCGATCATGTCCGCCACCGTGGGCCCCGCCGCCAGCAGCCGGTTCTCGATGCGCAGGTGCGGCACGTCGTCGACCACGTCGTAGACGGGCCGGTTCCAGCGGTAGACGGTGCCGTTGTGCAGGCGCAGCTCGCTGAGACTCGGGGTCCCACCGGCTGCCAGCACGGCCAGCGGGTCCTCGTCGGCCTGCACGGGCAGCAGGGACGGGAAGTAGCGCACGTTCTCCTCGAACAGGTCGAACACCGAGGTGATCCAGCGCTCCCCGAACCAGACCCTGGGTCGGACACCCTGCGCCTTCAGCTCGTCGCTGCGCGTGTCGGTCGCCTGCTCGAACAGGGGGATGCGGGTCTCCCTCCACAGCTCACGACCGAAGAGGTACGGCGAGTTGGCCGAGATGGCCAGCTGGACCCCTGCGATGGCCTGCGCCGCGTTCCAGTACGACGGGAAGTCCGCGGGCGAGGTCTGCAGGTGCAGCTGCATGCTGGTGCACGCCGCCTCCGGAATGATCGTGTCGGTCGTGGTCTGCAGTGACTCCTCACCGTCGATGCGGATCGAGATGTCCTCACCCCGCGCAGCGAGGATCTGGTCGCTGAGGAGGGCGTAGCGCGGGTTGGCGCTCATCGTGGCCGGGGTCATGTGCCCCTCGGCCAACGTCGGCAGGATGCCGATCATGACCTGGTGCGCGCCCACCTCGGACGCCTTCACCTCGGCCGCGTTGAGCGAGCGGCGCAGCCCCTCCTCGAACGTCGTGAGCCCTGACTCGCGGAGCTTGGCCGGAGGCACGTTGATCTCGATGTTGAACTGCCCGAGCTCGGTCTGGAACTCCGGGTCCGCGATCTGGGCCAGCACCTCGGCGTTGCGCAGTGCGGGGTCCCCTGCGGCGTCGATGAGGTTGAGCTCGACCTCCAGACCAGTCATCGGATCGTCGGTGTCGAAGCGCGACTCACGCAGCATCCGCGCGAACACGTCGAGGTTGCGCCGGACCTTTTCCCGGTACTGGGTACGGTCCGCGCGGGTGAACTCCTGGGGGTCGACCTCTTCTCCCATGCACCGACCTTAGTGGGATCCGCAGCCCCCGGGACGGAACTCGGGCTGGACCAGCTCATCCTCAGGCAGCGGGGTCCGGGAGCTTCAGCACGTCCCTCCGCCAGTGTTCCCACTGCCCGGGGTGCTGAGCCTGCTCCAGCAGACCCGCCACCAACCGGGCCAGCGAGTGGTCCGGCCGGCAGCGTCGTGCCCGGTCCACGGCGCACCAGGCCAGCGCACCGTCGCCCGAGAGCCACGCCACGAAGGCAAGGACTGCGCAGACGTCCGCCGCCCACCTGTCCGGCACCCGCTGGGCCGCGTCGCGCCACAGGTCCACCGCCCCAACGGCCCGAGCGCGGTCGAGGTGCGACCAGACGTGGTCGCGGCGGTGCCCGTCAGCGAGGCTGCGCACCACGTTGGCGAGCTCGTCGTCGCTGAACCGCTCACCCTGCCCGGCACGACGTCGGGCGAGCGAACCCAGCGTGTGCGGCGCCAGCGGTCGGGCCGCCTCCACGCAGGAGGCGAACTCCCGCTCCCCCACCGCGGCGGCCTCGACGGATGCCGCCAACGCCGCCCGGTCGGGGAACAGGACGCGGCCAGCCACGACGCTCTGGGCGGTGAAGCGGTGGCTGGACAGGTCGTGCGCCACACCCTCGTACGCGGCGGGGTGGTGACCGGGCAGGACGCCGTACCAGTGGGTGCGGTCGACCCGCAGCACCTCGAGCACCTCGAGACCGGCGTCGACGAACGTGTCGCGCAGCTGCCAGCCCAACGCCTCCACGCACTCTGCGTCGTCCTCCACGTAGAACAGGAGGACCACGGCGGTGATGCTGTGCTGGATCGCCGGGCGGAGCAGTGCCTGGGCGAGGCCGTCCGGGTCGTCGCGGTCGTGGTCGACGCGGGCGTGGAAGCTGGAGCCGTTGACGTCGAAGGTGAGCATCACCACCGAGTCGGCCGGCACGAAGCCGAGGGCGGCAGGAACGAACGCGACGAAGTCGCCCGGGCTGCGGACCACCATGGTGGGTCCTTCGGAGGTGTGGTTCATGACAGCGAGCATCTCCGCGCAACGCGGCCGAGCGACGCTCTCCACAGGAGCGGTCGCCTCCGACGCCGTGTCCGCGTCCTGGGCACAACATCTGGCTGGTGCCGGCACGGCTCGCTGTCGTGTCGGCGCGACCACCTGACAAGATGCACGGGTGGGCAGGAGGGCGGACTGATGCGCAGCAGCGCCTCGGTGCTGCACCTCGACCTCGACGCCTTCTTCGCCTCGGTCGAGCAGCGCGACAAGCCCTCCCTGCGGGGCAAGCCGGTGGTCGTCGGCGGCATCGGCGGGCGCGGGGTCGTGTCGACCGCGTCGTACGAGGCCCGCGCCTTCGGGGTGCGCTCCGCGATGTCCACCCGCGAGGCGCGCGCCCTGTGCCCCCACGCGGCCTTCCTCACGGGCAGGTTCCCCGCGTACCACGCGAGCAGCAGGGCCGTGATGGACGTGCTGCGCAGCGTCACCGACCTGGTGGAGCCCCTGTCGCTGGACGAGGCGTTCGTCGACCTGGCCGACGCCGACCTCCCGGACCACTCCCCCGACACGGTGCGCGCGCTGGGCGAGAAGATCCGGGCCCGCGTCCACGAGGTGACGGGCGGGCTCACCGCCTCGGTCGGGATCGCCTCCTCGAAGTTCCTGGCCAAGATCGCCTCCGAGCTGGACAAGCCGGACGGGCTCACGGTGGTGCCACCGGGGACCGAGCTGGACCTCCTCACCCCGATGGACGTCCGCGTCATCCCCGGCGTCGGGCCGGCGACGGCCGAGCGGCTCCGCCGGATCGGGGTGCACACCGTCGAGGAGCTCCAGGGACTCTCCCTCGACGAGCTCGTGCGCGTGCTGGGCAAGGCGCAGGGCCACGGTCTGCACGAGCTGGCCAGGGCGCGCGACGACCGCCCCGTGGTGCCCGAGCGGGAGGCCAAGTCGGTCAGCGTCGAGGGCACCTACGACACCGACCTCACGGACCGGCGCCTGCTGGAGGGTCTCCTGACCCGGCAGGCCGGCGACGTGGCGGCCCGGCTGCACAAGCACTCCCTGTCGGGCCGCACGGTGACGGTGAAGGTCCGCCTGCACGACTTCACCACGGTGAGCCGGTCACAGACGCTCCCGTCGCCCGTCGACCAGGCCGACGCGATCGCGCGGACGGCACGCGGGCTTCTGGGCGAGGTGGACACCTCCGGCGGCGTACGCCTGCTCGGGGTCGGTGTCTCCGGTCTTGCCGACTGGATCCAGGAGGAGCTCTTCGCGGCCGAGGACGAGCCCGACGAGGTGCCGGTGGTCGCGGTGGAGCCGCCGCGACGGCAGTGGAGCCCCGGGGCCGACGTGCTGCACACCGAGCACGGACGTGGCTGGGTCTGGGGCGCTGGTCGTACCGTCGTGACGGTCCGCTTCGAGACCCGGCACAGCGGCCCCGGCCCCGTACGCAGCTTCGCCGTCGACGACCCCGAGCTCAGCGTGACGGACCCCGAACCGCTCGCCTGACGAGGTGCGCCGGGTGCGGCGCCTCAGGGACCCTCCTGAGAACTCCCTGAGAGTCCCCCGAGAGTACGCGATCGAGGCAACTCTCGGCGTGCGCCAGACGTCTGTGGTGGTGAAGGCTGACGACAGAGGCCTCCGGACCACCCCCTCCCACGAGGGAATCCCGGACCCTCCGAATCGGTTGCACATGTCGAGGAGTCCCGGTCAGTCCGGGGCTGCGAGGAGGATCATGATGAGCACCGCACAGATCACCAGGACGCGCGAGATCGAGGGCCGCGACGGCGTCGGCCTGTACCTGGACGAGATCGCCCGCACCCCCCTGCTCGACGCGCAGACCGAGGTCGAACTCTCCAAGACCATCGAGGCGGGTCTGATGGCCCAGCACCTGCTGGACACCGGCCGCGTCGGCCGCCGCAAGGGCGGTGCCCCCATGTCGGCCAACGAGGCCGAACTGGAGTGGCTGGCCGAGCAGGGCCGCCTGGCGATGGACCAGTTCATCAACGCCAACCTGCGCCTGGTCGTCTCCATCGCCCGCAAGTACGGCCGCGCCCAGATGCCGATGCTCGACCTGATCCAGGAGGGCAACACCGGCCTCATCCGCGCGGTCGAGAAGTTCGACTACACCAAGGGTTACAAGTTCTCCACGT
>NZ_JBJEHY010000205.1:0-6468 GCF_051876515.1 Nocardioides sp.
CACCCACCGGGCAGGTGTCGAGGTGGCACACGCGCATCATGATGCAGCCCGAGACGACCAGCGGAGCGGTGGCGAAGCCGTACTCCTCGGCACCGAGCAGCGCCGCGATGACGACATCGCGACCGGTCTTGAGCTGGCCGTCGGTCTGCACGACGATGCGGTCGCGCAGGCCGTTGAGGAGCAGAGTCTGCTGGGTCTCGGCCAGACCGAGCTCCCAGGGACCACCAGCGTGCTTGAGCGAGGTGAGCGGCGAGGCGCCCGTGCCCCCGTCGTGGCCGGAGACCAGCACCACGTCGGCGTGCGCCTTGGAGACACCCGCCGCGACCGTGCCGACGCCGACCTCGGAGACCAGCTTCACGTGGATGCGAGCCGCCGGGTTGGCGTTCTTGAGGTCGTGGATCAGCTGGGCCAGGTCCTCGATCGAGTAGATGTCGTGGTGCGGCGGCGGGCTGATGAGGCCCACGCCCGGCGTCGAGTGACGCGTCTTGGCCACCCACGGGTACACCTTGTGGCCGGGCAGCTGGCCGCCCTCACCGGGCTTGGCGCCCTGGGCCATCTTGATCTGGATGTCGTCGGCGTTGGTGAGGTACTCGCTGGTGACGCCGAAGCGTCCTGAAGCGACCTGCTTGATCGACGAGCGACGCTCCGGGTCGTACAGACGGTCCGGGTCCTCGCCGCCCTCACCCGTGTTGGACTTGGCACCCAACCGGTTCATGGCGATGGCGAGGGTCTCGTGCGCCTCACGGCTGATCGAGCCGTACGACATGGCACCCGTCGAGAAGCGCTTGACGATCTCGCTGACCGGCTCGACCTCGTCGATGCTGATCGGGGCGCGACCGGTCTCCGCGGCGTCCTTGAAGCGGAACAGGCCACGCAGCGTCATCAGGCGCTCCGACTGCTCGTCGACGCGCGCGGTGTACTGCTTGAAGATGTCGTATCGCCCGTTGCGGGTCGAGTGCTGCAGGCGGAAGACCGTCTCGGGGTCGAACAGGTGCGGCTCACCGCCGCCCTTGATCCCCGGACGGCGCCACTGGTACTCGCCACCGACGTTGAGCTCGCGGTGCGCCGGCAGCACGCCGCCACGGGGGTACGCGGTGGCGTGACGCTGCGCGACCTCCTCGGCGATGGTGTCCAGCCCGATGCCGCCGAGCTTGGAGGTCGTGCCGGTGAAGTACTTGTCGACGACCTCGGCCGACAGGCCGATCGCCTCGAAGATCTGCGCACCGGTGTACGAGGCCACCGTGGAGACGCCCATCTTGGACATCACCTTCACGACGCCCTTGCCGAGCGACTTCACGAGGTTCTTGACCGCAACCTCAGGCTCGACCTTGACGTAGTTGCCCTGGCGGGCGAGGTCCTCGGCGGTCTCCATCGCGAGGTACGGGTTGACCGCCGCGGCACCGAAACCGAGCAGCAGGGCCACGTGGTGGACCTCGCGCACGTCGGCGGCCTCGACGACCAGACCGACCTGCGTACGGGTCTTCTGGCGCACCAGGTGGTGGTGCACCGCGGCCGTGAGGAGCAGCGACGGGATCGGCGCCAGGTCGGCCGTGGAGTGACGGTCCGACAGGATGATGATGCGCGCACCGTCCGCGATGGCGGCCGACACCTCGAGGCAGATCTCCTCGATCTGCGCGGCCAGCGCCTTGCCGCCACCAGCGACCTCGTACAGACCGCGCGAGACGTGCGCGCGCAGGCCCGGGTGGTCGCCGTCGCGGTTGATGTGGCGCAGCTTGGCGAGCTCGTCGTTGGTGATCACCGGGAACGGCAGCACCACCTGGCGGCACGACGCCGCGGTGGGGTCGAGCAGGTTGCCCTCGGGACCCACCGAGCCGTACAGCGAGGTGACGAGCTCCTCACGGATCGCGTCCAGCGGCGGGTTCGTCACCTGCGCGAAGAGCTGTGCGAAGTAGTCGAACAGCAGCCGCGGCTTCTCGCTGAGCGCCGCGATCGGGGTGTCGGTGCCCATCGAGCCGATCGGCTCCGCGGCCGTGCTGGCCATCGGGGCGACGATGACGCGCAGCTCCTCGTCGGTGTAGCCGAACACCTGCTGGCGCCGGGTCACCGAGGCGTGGGTGTGCACCACGTGCTCGCGGTCGGGGATGTCGTTGAGGTTGATCAGGCCCGCGTGCAGCCAGTCTCCGTAGGGGTGCTCCGCAGCCAGCTCCGCCTTGATCTCGGAGTCCTCGATGATGCGGTGCTCCTCGGTGTCGACGAGGAACATGCGGCCCGGGGTGAGGCGGCCCTTGCGCTCGATCGAGGCCGGGTCGAGGTCGAGCACGCCGACCTCGGAGGCCAGGACCACGAGGCCGTCCTTGGTGACCCAGTAGCGCGAGGGGCGCAGGCCGTTGCGGTCCAGGACCGCACCGATCTGGGTGCCGTCGGTGAAGACGACGCAGGCGGGACCGTCCCACGGCTCCATCATCGTGGAGTGGAACTCGTAGAAGGCGCGCCGCTTGGCGTCCATCTCCGCGTTGTTCTCCCACGCCTCGGGGATCATCATCAGCACCGAGTGCGGCAGCGAGCGGCCGCCGAGGTGCAGGAGCTCGAGCACCTCGTCGAACGAGGCCGAGTCGGAGGCACCCGGGGTGCAGATCGGGTACAGGCGCTCGAGGTCGCCGGGGATCACGTCGCTGGCCAGCAGCGCCTCGCGGGCGCGCATCCAGTTGCGGTTGCCCATGACGGTGTTGATCTCGCCGTTGTGGGCGATGAACCGGAACGGGTGGGCCAGCGGCCAGCTCGGGAACGTGTTGGTCGAGAAGCGCGAGTGCACCACGGCCATCGCCGATGCGACCCGCTCGTCGACCAGGTCCGGGAAGAAGTTGTCGAGCTGGTCGGTGGTCAGCATGCCCTTGTACGCGATGGTGCGCGAGGACAGCGACGGGAAGTAGGCACCTGTGTCGCGCTCGGCACGCTTGCGCAGGCAGAACGCCTGACGCTCCAGGTCGAGCCCGGTCAGGGCACCGCCGGCGCCGGTCACGAAGAGCTGGATGAAGCGCGGCATCACGCTGAGCGCCGTGGCGCCCAGGATGTCCGGGTTGACCGGGACCTCGCGCCAACCCAGCGTCGTCAGGCCCTCCTCGGCGGCGATCTTCTCGATCTGCTGCTGGACGGCCGCGACGGACTGGTCGTCACCGGGGATGAACGCGGTACCCACCGCGTACTCGCCGGCGGCGGGAAGGGCGAAGTCGACGACCTCGCGCAGGAACCCGTCAGGGACCTGCATCAGGATGCCGGCACCGTCACCCGAGTTGGCCTCCGCGCCGACGGCACCGCGGTGCTCGAGGTTGCGCAGGGCCGTGAGGGCCTTGCTGACGATGTCGTGACTGGCCACCCCGGTCAGGGTTGCCACGAAGGCGACACCACAGGCGTCCTTCTCATGGCGCGGGTCGTAGAGACCCTGGGGCGGCGGGAAGGCCTGCATCTGGGACGCAGCGTTCGAAAGCACTGGGCTTCTCCCGTCGTCGTGTGCCGGAGACCGTCGGGACGCGAGGGTCAAGGACGGGGTCCGGGCACTTCTGAATGGCGATCGGCAGGGGACGGCGTTGGCCCAAGCCCCCGAACTCTACCATTCCCGACGGCCCCCTCCCCCGGCCAGAACCGGCCACCGAGGGGTGACGTGGGTCTCCGTCCGCAGCGACGGGAAGACTTGCTGCGCCGCGGTGTGTACGACGCAGGATCGTCGGCCGGGATCAGTCCGAGGCGGAGCCGTCCCGGCGCGACGGGACGTCCCCGTCGCTCCCGCTTCCCTTCTCGTCAGCGGCCTGCTCCTCGTCGACCTTCTCCCCGTCCCGGGCGGCCCGGATCCGGGCGGCACGCTCGGGGTCGTGGTAGACCTCCTCCTCGCGCCCGGGCGACCGGCGCTGCGACCAGAGGAAGTACGCGGCAGCCAGCACGAACAGGATGATCGAGGTCCACACGTTGAGGCGCAGCCCGAGGACGTCGTCCATCTGGACGTCGTCGATGCGCAGGTTCTCGATCCACACCCGGCCCGTGGTGTACGCCATCACGTACAGCGCCATGACGCGGCCGTGGCCGAGGCGGAACCTCCGGTCGAGCAGGAGCAGCAGCGCGAAGGCGGCGAGGTTCCACAAGCACTCGTACAGGAAGGTCGGGTGGAAGGTCGCCACGTCGAGGTACCCGGCGGGACGGTGGGCCTGGTCGATCTCGAGCCCCCACGGCAGGTCGGTGGGTCGGCCGAAGAGCTCCTGGTTGAACCAGTTGCCCCAGCGTCCGATCGCCTGCGCGACGAGGACACCCGGAGCCAGGGCGTCCACCAGAGGCGCGAACTTGATGCCGCGCCGCCGCGCGCCGATCCAGAGACCGAGGGCTCCGAAGGCGACGCCGCCCCAGATCCCCAGGCCGCCCTGCCAGACGTACAGGGCGGTGATCGGGTCGCGGCCCTCACCGAAGTAGAGGTGCCAGTCGGTGAGCACGTGGTAGATGCGGCCCCCGACGACGCCGAACGGCACCGCCCACAGGGCGAGGTCGCTGACCTCGCCGGCGTGGCCGCCGCGCTTGACCCAGCGGCGCTCGCCGATCCACACCGCGACGACGATGCCGAGGATGATGCACAGCGCGTACGCGCGCAGGGGAACCGGTCCCAGGTGCCACACCGCCTCGGAGGGGCTCGGGATCGTCCACGCCACCATGTCTCAGTCCTCCTGCAGCAGGGTGTGGATGTCCGTGGCCAGCTCGGTCTGGCTGACCTGCTCGGACCACATGACGGGAGCCTTGTCGTCGCCGTCGAGCGCGTACACACGGGTGCCGTGGGTGATGTCGTAGCCACCCGAGGCCAGCTTCTCGCCCTGATCGATGCCCACGCCCATGCTGCGACCGACGGTGATGATGTCGTCGAGGTCGCCGGTGACGCCGACGAAGCTGGGGTCGTAGCGGGTGACGTACTCGTTGACGACGTCCGTGGTGTCGCGGGCCGGGTCGGTGGTCACGAAGACCACGTCGAGCTGCTCACGCTCAGCGTCGTCGAGGCGGGTCATCGTGGTGGCCAGCGTCGACATCACCTGACCGCAGATGTCGGGGCAGTTGGTGTACCCGTAGAAGACGATCGTGAGGCGCTTGTCGGTGTCACCGGTCAGGCTGAACGGCGAGCCGTCCGGGCCGACCAGAGGCGTCGGGTCGACCTCGAACGGCGTGTCCAGCACGGTCCCGGTGAAGGCGGCCGGCTCGGCCTCCTCCTCACCGCAGGCGGCGAGCACGGCGACGGACGCGAGGGCGGCAGCGGCGGCCACCCAGCGGCGCAGGTCAGCCACGTCGCACACCCCCGGCCAGGTCCTCGGTGAGCGTCGCCAGGGCCTTCAGCCCGCTTCTGTCGTCCGGTGCGTCCAGGAGCGTCCGCACGAAGGCGGAGCCGACGATGACCCCGTCGGCGTACTGCGCGATCTCGGCTGCCTGGTCGCCGTTGCTGACGCCGAGGCCGACCCCGACGGGGAGGTCGGTGGTGGCCTTGGTGCGCGCGACGAGGGGGCCGGCGAGGTCGCTGGTGCTGGTCCGCGCACCCGTCACGCCCATGACCGCGGTGGCGTACACGAAGCCACGGCACGCGGCCGTGGTCATCGCGATCCGCTCGTCGGTGGAGCTGGGTGCGACGAGGAAGACCTTGTCGAGGCCGTGCTCGTCGGCCGCGGAGATCCACTCGGGCGCCGAGTCGGGCGTGAGGTCGGGCGTGATCAGGCCCGCCCCGCCGGCCGAGGCCAGGTCGCGCGCCCAGCGCTCGACGCCGTACCGCTCGACCGGGTTCCAGTACGTCATGACGAGGGTGGGGACGCCGGTGGCCGCGACCGCCTCGACGACCCGCAGCACGTCGGTCGTACGGATCCCGGACTCGAGCGCCTGCTGCGCGGCCGCCTGGATGGTGGGCCCGTCCATGACCGGGTCGCTGTACGGCAGACCGATCTCGATCACGTCGCAGCCGGCCTCGACCATGGTCCGCATCGCGTCGATGGAACCGTCCACGCTCGGGAAGCCTGCGGGCAGGTAGCCCACGAGCGCGCTGCGGCCCCCGGCCCGGGCCTTCGCGAAGGCCACCTCCGTGGTCACCAGCCCGCTCATGCCTGCTCCTTCTCAGCGTCGCCGAGACCGAACCAGCTGATCGCGGTCTCCATGTCCTTGTCGCCCCGGCCCGAGAGGTTGATGATGACCGTCGCGTCGGGGCCCTTCTCCTCGCCCAGGCGTCGGGCCACGTCGAGTGCGCCGGACACTGCGTGGGCCGACTCGATCGCGGGGATGATGCCCTCGGTGCGGGCCAGCAGCGCCATGGCGTCCATCGCCTGCGCGTCCGTCACCGGCGTGTACGTCGCACGTCCAGTCGCGGCGAGGTGGGAGTGCTGCGGACCGACACCCGGGTAGTCCAGGCCCGCGGAGATCGAGTGCGACTCGATCGTCTGGCCGTCCTCGTCCTGCAGCACGTACGTCCGGGCGCCGTGCAGCACCCCGGACTCGCCCGCGTGG
>NZ_JBJEHY010000206.1:0-6455 GCF_051876515.1 Nocardioides sp.
CGGGCTGTGCCGCAGCGGCTCGGCGAGCCGGTGCGGCAGCGTCAGACGGAACTGCGCGCCCTCGCCCGGGCGCCCCCACGCCTGGAGCCACCCCCCGTGCAGGTGCGTGTCCTCCAGCGAGATGGACAGCCCCAGCCCGGTGCCGCCCGTCGTACGGGCCCGGGCGGGGTCGGCCCGCCAGAACCGGTTGAAGACCATCGCCGACTCTCCCGCCGCCAGCCCGACCCCGTGGTCACGCACGGCCAGTGCCGAGGCCTGGTCGTCGGTGGCCAGGAAGATCTCCACGTCCCCGCCCTCGGCGTGGTCGATGGCGTTGGTGACCAGGTTGCGCACGATCCGCTCGACGCGCCGCGGGTCGGCCTCGGCCAGGCACGGGGCGCCGGGGTCGTGCACCACGACGCGGGTGGAACGGCGCGCGGCCAGCGCCGAGGTCATGTCGGCGACCCGCCAGGCGATCGCGACGAGGTCGACGTCCTCGGGCTCCAGCACCGCCGCCCCGGCGTCGAAACGGCTGATCTCCAGCAGGTCGGCCAGCAGCGTCTCGAACCGGTCGAGCTCGGCCTGCAGGAGCTCGGCGGCGCGCGCGGTGACCGGGTCGAACTCGTCGCGCGCGTCGTGCAGGACGTCGCTGGCCATCCGTACGGTGGTCAGCGGGGTGCGGAGCTCGTGGGAGACGTCCGAGACGAACCGGCGCTGCACCCGGCTGAGCTCCTCCAGCTGGCGGATCTGCCGCTGCAGGTTGGAGGCCATCTGGTTGAACGACGTGGCCAGACGGGCGATGTCGTCCTCCCCCGTCACGCGCAGCCGCTCCTGCAGCTCACCGGCGGCCAGCCGCTCGGCCACCCGGCGTGCCATCCGGATCGGGTTCACCACCTGGCGCGCGACCAGCCACGTCATGCCGGCCACCAGCAGCAGGAGCAGCGCACCGGCCGCCAGCATCGACTGGGCCACGACCTCGAGCGTCTCGGTCTCGTCGCTCAGCGAGTACAGGTAGTAGAGGGTGTAGGTCCTGTCGTCCGCCGGCAGCCTGATCTGGCTGCCCACGACCACGCCCGGGCCGTCCGGCAGCCCGGGCACCTCGCGGGTGGTGCGGATGTCGGTGTACGTCCAGGCCGTCGTCGAGTCGTCCTCGAAGTGCTCCTGGAGGTTCTCCGGGACGCTGGCCGGGTCGAGCCCCTGCGTGAACTTGGCGCCGCCGTCGACCACGCGGATGCCCTCGCCGGCCGGCGGCGACAGCACGACCGCGAACCCGCGGGTGGCCCCGCGCGCGATGATGGGCGTCACCAGCTCCTCGAGCTGGGTGGCCTCGTCGTCGTCGAGGCCGGGGGCGAAGGCCAGCTTGGTGCGGGCCTCCTCGGTCTCGTTCTCCGCGTCGGCCACCACGGCGTCGACACGGTGGTCGAGCAGGCCACCGCGCGTCTGCTCGATGAGGAACCACCCCACCACCAGGACCACGCCCGCCGAGAGCAGGACGGTGCTCGCCACCACGCGCGCGGCCACCGAGCGGCGCCAGAACGTCGGGCCGCGGCGCACCGCGTAGAGGATCCGGTCGTACGGCACCCGCAGCCGCGTGGAGTCGAAGGACGCGGCCACGGCGTCAGGAACTGCCGGCCTTGTAGCCCACTCCGCGCACCGTCAGCACGATCTCCGGGTTCTCCGGGTCGTGCTCCACCTTGGAGCGCAGGCGCTGGACGTGCACGTTGACCAGCCGCGTGTCCGCACTGTGCCGGTATCCCCACACCTGCTCGAGCAGCACCTCGCGGGTGAACACCTGCCACGGCTTGCGGGCCAGGCAGACCAGGAGGTCGAACTCCAGGGGCGTCAGGTTGATCGGTGCGCCGGCCCGGGTCACTGAGTGCCCGGCCACGTCGATGGTCAGGTCACCGACGGTGATCGACTCGGTGCGCGGCGCCTCGTTGCGGCGCACCCGGGCGCGGATCCGCGCCACGAGCTCCTTGGGCTTGAAGGGCTTGACCACGTAGTCGTCGGCACCGGACTCCAGCCCGAGCACCACGTCGATGGTGTCGCCCTTGGCGGTGAGCATGACGATCGGCACGCCCGACTCGGCGCGGATCTCCTTGCACACGTCGATGCCGTCCTTGCCGGGCAGCATCAGGTCGAGCAGGACCAGGTCGGGGCGGTAGGCACGGAACGCGTCCATCGCCTCGTCGCCCCGACCCACGATCCTGGAGTCGAAACCCTCCTGGCGCAGCACCAGGGACAGCATCTCGGCCAGGGACGCGTCGTCGTCGACCACGAGGATGCTCCCCCGGGTCGGCAGGTCCGCAGTCGAGTTCATGACCCCAGTGTGCCCCAGTGCGCCAGACGTCAGTAGCGGTACTGCTCGGGCTTGTACGGGCCCTCGACCGGCACGCCGATGTAGGCGGCCTGCTCGTCGCTGAGCGTGGTCAGCGAGACACCGAGCGAGGCGAGGTGCAGGCGGGCCACCTCCTCGTCGAGGTGCTTGGGCAGCACGTACACGCCGACCGGGTACTCCTCGGTCTTGGCGTACAGCTCGATCTGGGCCAGCACCTGGTTGGTGAAGGAGTTCGACATCACGAAGCTCGGGTGGCCGGTGGCGTTGCCGAGGTTCATCAGGCGGCCCTCGGACAGCACGATGATGGAGCTGCCGGCGCCCTCGCCCTCGTTGAACGTCCACACGTCGACCTGCGGCTTGACGTTGTTGCGCGTCGCGACGCCCTCGGCCTCGAGGCCGGCCATGTCGATCTCGTTGTCGAAGTGGCCGATGTTGCCCAGGATCGCGTTGTACTTCATGCGACGCATCTGGTCGAGGGTGACGACGTCCTTGTTGCCCGTCGCGGTGATGATGATGTCGGCCTGGCCGATGACCTCGTCGAGGGTGGAGACCTGGTAGCCGTCCATCGCGGCCTGCAGCGCGCAGATCGGGTCGATCTCGGTGACCACGACGCGGGCGCCCTGGCCGCGCAGCGACTCCGCGCAGCCCTTGCCCACGTCGCCGTAGCCGCACACGACCGCGACCTTGCCGCCGATCAGGACGTCGGTGGCGCGGTTGATGCCGTCGACCAGCGAGTGGCGGCAGCCGTACTTGTTGTCGAACTTGGACTTGGTGACCGAGTCGTTGACGTTGATGGCGGGGAAGAGCAGCGAGCCCTCCTTCATCATGTCGTACAGGCGGTGCACACCGGTGGTGGTCTCCTCGGTGACGCCCTTGATCTCGTTGGCGATCTTGGTCCAGCGGTCACCGGACTCGGCCAGCGAGGCCACGAGCGTCTCGAAGATGATGCGCTGCTCGGTGGAGGTCGCGGTGGCCGGGTCGGGGGCGACGCCGGCCTTCTCCGCCTCGACGCCGAGGTGGACCAGCAGGGTCGCGTCGCCGCCGTCGTCGAGGATCATGTTGGCGAACTCACCGTCGGGCCACTCGAGGATCTGGCGGGTGCACCACCAGTACTCCTCCAGCGTCTCGCCCTTCCAGGCGAAGACGGGGACGCCGGAGGGGTTGTCCACGGTGCCCTCGGGGCCGACCACGATCGCGGCGGCGGCGTGGTCCTGGGTGGAGAAGATGTTGCAGGAGGCCCAGCGGACCTCGGCACCCAGCGCGACCAGCGTCTCGATGAGGACGGCCGTCTGGATGGTCATGTGGAGGGAGCCGGCGATCTTGGCGCCGGCCAGCGGCTTCTCGGCACCGTAGCGAGCACGCATCGCCATCAGGCCGGGCATCTCGTGCTCGGCGAGCGTGATCTCCTTGCGCCCGAACTCAGCGAGTCCGAGGTCGGCAACCTTGAAGTCCATCAACTTCTCCCTCTCATCCGGCTTCGCACGGAGCTGACCGTGCAGAGGTCGAGGGTAGGACCGTCGCCACACTTCCGGGGAATCGTCGCGCGGCCCCCTGCTCAGCGGGCCGCAGCTGCGGCCCGCTGCTCAGTGCCCCGCAGCGGTGGTCTTGTCGCCCTTGTGCCCGCCGAACGGCAGGACGTGCATCACGGCCACCACGACCGCACCGACGACGAGGCCGACGACGGCCGACAGGACGGTGTTGGTGAGCCAGCCGGCGAACCCGCCGACGACACCCAGCGCGTCGTGCACCGCGACCTCGACGTGGTGCACCCAGCCGTACGGGCCGTGGACTCCGAGCTCGTCGAGGCTCGCCAGCAGGATGTGCCCACCAACCCAGAGCATCGCGACGGTGCCGACGGCCCCGATGAACGACAGCACCTTGGGCATCGCGTTGACCAGTCCGCGGCCGACCTTCTGGGACAGCTCCGACGGCTTGCCGGCCAGGTGCACGCCCACGTCGTCCATCTTGACGATGATCGCGACCACGCCGTACACGACCGCGGTGATGACCACCGCGACCAGCGCCAGCACCACCGCGCGCATCAGGAAGCCAGGCTGCGGGTCGGCGGACATGACCTCGTTGAGCGAGATGACCATGATCTCGGCCGACAGGATGAAGTCGGTCTTGATCGCCCCCGACACAGTCAGCGCCTCACGTGCCGCGCTGAGCTCACCTGTGGCCGCGACTTCCTCGGTCAGTTCCTCCACCTCGTCGTGGTGGCCCGGGCCGAACTTCTCCCACAGCTTCTCGGCACCCTCGTACGCCAGGAACGTCCCACCGAGGATCAGCAGGACGGGCAGCGCCTTGGGCAGGAACTGGCTGAGCAGCAGCGCCGCGGGGAGGATGAAGAGGAGCTTGTTGCGCAGCGAGCCGATCGCGATCTGCTTGATCACCGGCAGCTCGCGGGCCGCGGCCGTGCCCACCAGGTACTGGGGAGTCACCGCCGTGTCGTCGACCACCACGCCGGCGGCCTTGGCGCTGGCCTTCGCGGCTGCGGCGCCGACGTCGTCCACCGAGGCCGCCGCGAGGCGGGCGAAGACGGCGATGTCGTCGAGGAGGGCGAAGAGTCCGCCGGCCATGGATGTCCTCCGGGCTGTCGAGGTGGTGCACGGGCGAAGCGAGGTGGAGCGGCCGTCAGCCTATCGGGCTGGTCCTCCCCGACCCGCGCCTCGGCCCACTCAGCCGGCCGTCAGCCCGATGCCGAGGTACTCCGCCACGTAGGTGCCCTGCAGCAGCAGGGACGCGTACCGGGCGACCTCGGTGGGCGCCGTCGTGGACAGGGTCTCGACCCGTACGCCCCGGCGCTCGGCCGCGGCGAGCAGGCGTCCGCGCTGCTCCCGTCCCAGGGTGTCGCTGGCTCCGTCGTCGAGGACCACCAGCACCGGGCGGAGCTCGCTGTCCCCCTCGTCGGCGAACGGGTCGGAGAAGACGTCACGCACCGCCGCGCCCTCGATGACGGGCAGCAGGTGCTCGGCGTCGCCGGCCAGGGCGCTGCGGCCGGTGGCGCGCCTCAGCGACTCCGCCACCCGACGGGCGGCACGCGCGGCCAGCACGGACCCGCCCCAGACCAGCGGGGCCCCGTCGGCCAGGGCGATCGCGGTCGTCTTCGCCGGGTTGGAGACCAGGTCCTGGAAGGGCGAGGAGTCCCGGGCCACCTCGTCGAGGGCGGTCGCGACGCTCTCGGCGTCCGCCCGCGGCCCGAGGCTGACGTGCTCGAGGAACTCGAGCATCACCACGGCGGTGGCCAGCTGGTCGCCGGTGAGCGTGGGCAGCACGGTGACGTGCCGGCCCTGGGCGTGGTCGGCCACCAGCGAGCGCGGCGGGCAGGCCACCACGACCTGGCAGCCGCGACGCACGGCCTCGGCGACCGCGGAGGCCGAACCCTCGTCGCTGCCCTCGGGGGCCAGGATCACGACCAGGTCGAGGCTGCCCGCCCACCCGGGCAGGCCCGGGTTGGGCCAGGCCACGAACGGCACCGGGCACCACGGTTCGAGCACCGCGCGCAGCAGCCGCGAGTCGGGCCCGGCGGCCAGCACGGCACGGGGCCGGAAGCCGTCCGCGTGCTCGCGGGCCAGGGCGGCCGCGGCGGCCGGCGCCGACTCGTGGGCGTCGCGGCGTACCCGCGCACCGCTCTCGGCCAGCGCGCGCAGGCGTACGTCGGCCGCGCCGAGCACACGCTCGTCGTCGAGCCGGGACTCGTCGAACCAGACAGTCATGACGACCCCGACGGCCCTCAGGCCGGCTTGCGGGCCTCGTCGACCAGCAGCACCGGGATGTCGTCGCGCACCGGGTAGGCGTTGCCGCAGCCGGCGCACACGAGCTCCTCGCCCGCGGCGGAGAGCTCGCCGTGGCAGGCCGGGCAGACGATGATCGCCATCAGCTTGGGGTCGATGTTCACTTCTCGCTCCTGATCGTGGCCAGCACGCGGTCGCGCACCTGCTCCATCGTGTCGGTGTCCTTGCCCTCGACGTTGAGCCGCAGCAGCGGCTCGGTGTTGGAGGGGCGGACGTTGAACCACCAGTCGGCGTGGGTGACGGTGAGACCGTCGAGGTGGTCGGTGGTGACGCCGTCGCGACCGGCGTACGCCGCCTCGATCGTCGCGGCGATCCCCGCCTGGTCGGCGACCGAGGAGTTGATC
>NZ_JBJEHY010000207.1:0-6343 GCF_051876515.1 Nocardioides sp.
TGTAGGTGTTGCGGACCATGAACTCCTTGAGGATGTCGTTCTGGATGGTCCCCGCGAGCTGCTCGGGCTTCACGCCCTGCTCCTCCGCGGCGGCGATGTACAGCGCGAGCACCGGGAGCACGGCGCCGTTCATCGTCATCGAGACCGACATCTGGTCCAGCGGGATGCCGTCGAAGAGCACCCGGGTGTCGTAGATCGAGTCGATCGCGACACCGGCCATGCCGACGTCACCGCGCACGCGCGGGTGGTCGGAGTCGTAGCCGCGGTGCGTGGCCAGGTCGAAGGCGACCGAGAGGCCCTTCTGACCGGCGGCCAGGTTGCGGCGGTAGAAGGCGTTGGACTCCTCCGCGGTGGAGAAGCCGGCGTACTGGCGAACCGTCCACGGCTGGGTCGTGTACATGGTCGGGTACGGGCCGCGCAGGAACGGGCTCAGACCGGGCCACGTCTCCAGGGCGTCGAGACCCTCGAGGTGCTCGGGGCCGTAGACGCCGAGGACGTCGATGCCCTCGGGGCTGGTCCACGGCGCGCGGGTCGTGCCGGGGGCCGCGGCGGTGTGGTCGGAGGCCAGCGAGGCGCCGGCAAAGCTCTTCGGAATGCTCATGCGAGCGCCTCCCGGGTGCGGTTGAGGAACGCGAGGGCGTCCAGGCCCGTCGCGCAGGAGTCGTCGACGGCCAGGTCCTTCGGCTTGCCGGCCAGGATGACGCGGGTGACCCCGGCGTCGCGCAGGGCTGCGACGGCCTCGGCGCCCCACTCGGCGTACGCGGCGTCGGTGCCGGCCAGGCAGGCGACCTTCTCGCCCGCGTGGGCGGCGAGCAGGTCCTCCACACCAGTCGTGGCGCCGGCGCTGGTGACGCTGACGCCGCCGGCGGCGAAGAGGTTGGTCGCGAAGGTGGCGCGCGCGGTGTGCGCGGCGACCGGACCCAGCGTGGCCAGGAAGACCGGCTGGGCAGCGGGCTCGCGGCGCAGGTCCTCGTACGCCCAGGCGTACGAGACGGCACCGGCGGCCAGGCCGGTGCCCTCGCGGGTCGGCAGGGTCTCACCGAGGTTCGGGAACTCCGAGACGCCCGTGACCGGACGGCTGCGGTCGGCGACCTGCTGGTCGCGGCGGTCGCGGACGGCGTTGACGCGGACCTTGAGCGCGGCCAGCGCCTCGTCGGAGGCGATGGTGCCCTCGGCCTCGATCTGGGTGAACTCGGCCCACGCGACGACGGCGAGGTCGTCGGTCAGCTTCTCCACCGCGTACGAGCCGCCGGCGGGGTCGGTGACCTTGCCCAGGTGCGACTCGGCGGTCAGCAGGGACGAGGTGTTGCGGGCGATGCGGCGACCGAAGGCGTCCGAGCGGCCCAGACGGGCGTCGAACGGGAGCACGGTGACCGCGTCGGCACCGCCGACGCCGGCGGCGAAGGCAGCCACGGTGGTGCGCAGCATGTTCACGTACGGGTCGAAGGTCGTCATCATCGGCGAGCTGGTGACCGCGTGCTGGTGCTGCGGCACGTCGCTGCCGCCGGAGAGCTCGAGGACGCGGGCCCACAGACGGCGGGCGGCGCGGAACTTCGCGATGGTCGGGAACTGCTCGTCGGTGGCGGAGTAGCGGAACTCGATGAGCGCGGCCGACTCGTCGAGCGAGTGGCCGGCCTCGGTCAGCAGGCGCAGGTAGTGGGCACCGACGGCCATGGTCCAGCCCAGCTCCTGGGCGTCGGAGGCGCCGCGGTCGTGCAGCACGGTGCCGTCGACGACGACGCCGCGGATGCCGAGCGCCTTGGCGCGGGCCGCGGTGCCGGCGAACGCCTCGTCGGGGGTGGCCCCGGTGCCGGCGTGTCCGAAGACCTCGGCGGTGACCGGGTCGGCGGAGAGGTTGTTGTCCGGATGCGGGGCGTCGGGACGCTCGGCCAGCACGTCGGCGAGCGCGGCGGACTGCTCGGGCGTGGGGCGGCGCAGCGTCACCGGCGCCAGGTCGAGGAAGACCCCCTTCAGCGCGACCTCGAGGTCGACGTTGCCGTCGAGGTCGAGGAAGAGCGAGGTGGCCCCGTTCTCGAGGTCGACGAGTGCGGCCTCGTTGAGGGCCTTGGCGTCGTCGCCGGCCAGCGGGGGCCGGTTGTCCCAGTCGCCGTCGCGCGCCGGACGGCCGGCGGTGGTGAGGCCGTCCAGGTCGGAGCGCTGTCCGATCGGGGCCACGGAGATGTCGTCGAGCGTGGTGCGCGCGAGCCGCTCCCAGACGAGGGAGTCGGCGTCGTCGTCACCCAGCCGGCGCGACTTGCGAAGGACGTCCGCGGTGGCCTTCTCCCAGTCAGTGACCGTGGCCACGTCCTGGTCGGAGGCGAGGTCGATCCGCTGCACGGGCGCCTCGGGGGTGGGGTCGGTCATGACCTCGAGGATAGGTTCCGTGGCGCGGGTCGCCGCGCACAGGCCCGGTATTCGGAAGGCTGTGAGTTCGACGCCTCATGAGTTAGGTTTACCTAAGACCCGCGCCTACCGGCGAGTAGGGAGAAGGTCACAAACCCCGGGGGTCTCTCAGCCTGCTCTCAGGCGGTAGCCTGACCCCTTGTGGCAGACACGACGCTGATCAAGGGAGCGCGCGCTTCGCGCTCGACCATTGCCCTGAAACTCCTGATGGCGGGCTCCGGCCTCGTCTTCATCGGTTTCGTACTGACTCACATGTACGGAAACCTGAAGGCGTTCTGGGGCCGCGACTCCTTCAACGAGTACGCGCACCACCTGCGGGTCTTCGGCGAGCCGATGCTCCCCGAGAACGGCCTGCTGTGGATCATCCGCATCACGCTGCTGGTCTCGCTGGTCGTGCACGTGGCGTGCGCCGCGACGCTGGCCAAGCGGGCCTCCCGCGCGCGCAGCCAGAAGTACGCGGTCAAGAAGAACGTGGCCTCGTCCCTCTCCTCGCGCACGATGCGCTGGGGCGGCGTGACGCTGCTCGTCTTCATCGTCTGGCACCTCATCAACTTCACCATCGGCAAGGTCAACGTCAACCCGGACCCGAACCCGGCCGGCGGCCCGGACGGCACCGGCGACCCGTACCTGCTGCTGGTCGACACCTTCGACGTGTGGTGGATGACGATCATCTACCTCGTCGCGATGCTCGCTCTCGGCTTCCACCTGCACCACGGCACGTGGTCGGCGCTGCAGACCCTCGGCCTGACCAACTCGGCCCGCTCGCGCAAGAACGCCAAGGTGGCCGGCTGGGTCGTGGCGATCGTCATCGCCGGTGGCTTCTCGCTCGTTCCGCTCGCCGTTCTCTCCGGCGTCATCACGAAGTAAAGGACGCTGACACATGGCTTTCCTGGACGGCACCTCGCCCACCAACGCTGCGCCCAACCAGATCTCTGACGACGCCGCCGGCTACTACACGCTCGGCTCGCCGCTGGTCGACCCGGTCGCCCCCACCGGCCCGATCAAGGACCGCTGGACCAACCGCAAGTTCGAGAACCGCCTGGTCAACCCGGCCAACCGCCGCAAGCTCGACATCATCATCGTCGGCACCGGCCTGGCCGGCGGTGCCGCCGCCGCCACGCTCGGCGAGGCCGGCTACAACGTGAAGTCCTTCTGCTACCAGGACTCCCCGCGCCGCGCCCACTCGATCGCCGCCCAGGGCGGCATCAACGCGGCCAAGAACTACAAGGAGGACGGCGACTCCACCCACCGTCTCTTCTACGACACGGTCAAGGGCGGCGACTACCGCGCCCGCGAGAACAACGTGTACCGCCTGGCCGAGGTCAGCGCGAACATCATCGACCAGTGCGTCGCGCAGGGCGTCCCGTTCGCCCGCGAGTACGGCGGCCTGCTCGACAACCGCTCGTTCGGCGGCGTGCAGGTCTCCCGCACCTTCTACGCCCGCGGCCAGACGGGTCAGCAGCTGCTGATCGGCGCGTACCAGGCCATGGAGCGCCAGGTCGCGGCCGGCACCGTCAAGCAGTACACGCGTCACGAGATGCTCGAGCTGATCGTGGCCGACGGCAAGGCGCGCGGCATCGTGACCCGCGACATGGTCACCGGCGCGATCGACACGCACCTGGCCGACGTCGTCGTCCTCGCCTCCGGCGGCTACGGCAACGTCTTCTTCCTGTCGACCAACGCGATGGGCTCCAACGTCACCGCCGCGTGGCGTGCGCACCGCAAGGGCGCCTACATGGCCAACCCCTGCTACACGCAGATCCACCCGACCTGCATCCCGGTCTCCGGCGACCACCAGTCGAAGCTGACCCTGATGTCGGAGTCGCTGCGCAACGACGGTCGCATCTGGGTCCCCAAGAACCCCGAGGACGCCACCAAGGACCCGCGCGAGATCCCCGAGGAGGACCGCGACTACTACCTGGAGCGGATCTACCCCTCCTTCGGCAACCTGGTCCCCCGCGACATCGCCTCGCGTGCCGCCAAGTACCAGTGCGACGACGGCAAGGGCGTCGGCCCGGCCGTCCGCGAGGTCGACGACGAGGGCAACGAGCGCATGGTCCGCCGCGGCGTCTACCTCGACTTCGCCGACGCCATCGCCCGTCTCGGCGAGGACGCGGTCCGCGAGAAGTACGACAACCTCTTCGACATGTACGAGCGGATCACGGGCGAGAACCCGTACCAGGTGCCGATGCGCATCTACCCCGCCGTGCACTACGTGATGGGCGGCCTGTGGGTCGACTACCACCTGCAGTCCAACGTCGAGGGCCTGTTCGTGGCCGGTGAGGCCAACTTCTCCGACCACGGCGCCAACCGCCTCGGCGCCTCGGCGCTGATGCAGGGCCTGGCCGACGGCTACTTCGTCCTGCCGAACACCATCCGCGAGTACCTCGCCGACGGCCCGTTCGACAAGATCGACGAGTCGCACCCGGCCGTGGTCGAGGCCCGCAAGGAGGTCGAGGACCGCATCGCCAAGTTCCTCGCCATCCAGGGCACCCGCTCGGCGGACTCCTTCCACAAGGAGCTCGGCCGGATCATGTGGGAGTACTGCGGCATGGAGCGCACCGAGGCCGGCCTCAAGAAGGCCATCGGCCTCATCCGCGACCTCAAGAAGCAGTTCTGGAGCGACCTGAAGGTCCTCGGCTCGGCCGAGACCCTCAACCAGAGCCTCGAGAAGGCCGGCCGTACCGCCGACTTCATCGAGCTCGGTGAGCTCATGTGCATCGACGCCCTCAACCGTCGCGAGTCCTGCGGTGGTCACTTCCGCGCCGAGTCGCAGACCGAGGACGGCGAGGCGCTGCGCCACGACGACGAGTTCGCCTACGTCGCCGCCTGGGAGTACGCCGGTGACCCCGCCCTGGGCGGCGAGATGGGCCAGCCGATCCTGCACAAGGAAGACCTCATCTACACCGCGATCGAGATGAAGCAGCGGAGCTACAAGTGACCGCCTGCCTCCCCTCCCCGATCGAGACCACCAAGCGAGGAACCAAGTGAAGCTCACTCTCAAGATCTGGCGCCAGGCCAACGCCTCGGCCAAGGGCGCCCTGCAGACCTACCAGGTCGACGACATCTCCGAGGACATGAGCTTCCTGGAGATGCTGGACGTGCTCAACGAGGACCTCAACGCCAAGGGCGAGGACCCCGTCGCGTTCGACTCCGACTGTCGCGAGGGCATCTGCGGCATGTGCTCGCTGATGATCAACGGCCAGGCGCACGGCCCGGAGGTCACCACGACCTGCCAGCTGCACATGCGCTCCTTCAAGGACGGCGAGACGATCACCATCGAGCCGTGGCGCGCGGACTCGTTCCCGATCATCAAGGACCTCGTCGTCGACCGCAGCGCGTTCGACCGCATCATCCAGTCGGGCGGCTTCATCTCGGCCAACACCGGTTCGGCCCCCGAGGCCAACTCGGTGCCCGCTCCCCGCGACAAGGCGATGCGCGCGTTCAACGTGGCGACCTGCATCGGCTGCGGCGGTTGCGTGGCGGCCTGCCCCAACGGCTCCGCCTCGCTGTTCCTCGGCGCGAAGATCACCCACCTCGGTGAGCTCCCGCAGGGTCAGCCGGAGCGCTGGACCCGCGTCGTCGACATGGTCGCCCAGCACGACCACGAGGGCTTCGGTGGTTGCACCAACATCGGTGAGTGCGCCGCTGCCTGCCCCAAGGAGATCCCGCTCGACGTGATCTCGCAGCTCAACAAGGACCTGCGTACCGCTCTCAAGAACGGTCTCTGAGTCCTCACCTCGAGCCCCCGCTGCCTCCGGGCAGCGGGGGCTCGTGCGTTCCCGGGGTAGTCGTGACCCTGCCCCGGCCCCCGGCACACCCCGGCCCACCCCGGCCCCGCCCCGGCCCCCGGCCCCCGGCCCCCGGCTTAGTAACGCGCAGTTATCAGTACGAGCACCGCTCAACTGACCCCCCTTCGTACGGATAACTGCGCATTACT
>NZ_JBJEHY010000208.1:0-23692 GCF_051876515.1 Nocardioides sp.
GACCTGCAGATCGTCGACGAGGGCGACGGCATCCAGATCGTCGTCACCGCCACCGGCCAGCCCGTCCCCCGCGAGCAGCTCTACCCCCAGTGAGGCCATCGATGGACGAGTCCGAGACCGACGACCAGTTCGCCGCCTTCACCGGGGACCGGGCCGCTGGGAGCGCCCTGCGCTCCCACCTCGCCACGATCGCCCGCGACTTCGCCGGCTCCCCCATCGGCGAGCTCGCCGACGAGGTCCTCGCCGGCCGCCGGCCCATCCGCGACCTCGGCACCGACCCGCAGTTCGGCGTCCTCCTCACCGAGGGCATGAACGCCTACCGCGAGTACCTCGACACCCTCACCCCCGAGGAGCGCCGGGCCACCGTCGCCCAGGGCCGCGCCGACGACCAGAGTCGCGACGACTGACCGGCTGTCCACGTCCGGTCAAGCCCTCGGGGGCCATGGCTCCCACATGTCAGCCGTAGTTGACATGTGGAGACATGTCATCTGTGGTTGACATGCGCTGCAATGTCACCCACAGTTGACATTCGAGGAGGTACGCCGTGATCGCCACTGACGCACATCAGCTCGGGCTCCTGGTCAAGGACGCCCGACGATCCAACGGCATGTCTCAGGCAGACCTCGCGAGCCTCATAGGCGTCACGCGCCAGTGGGTCATCGCCTTCGAGGCGGGCTCACCCACCTCGCAGGTTGGCCTGGTGATCAAGGCACTGCAGGCTGTCGGGCTCGAGATCGACGCCGTCGAGGTCGACAAGGATCCGTTCACCGAGGTCTTCCGTGGCTGACTCCCTCGCGGTGTGGCTCGAAGGCCACCGCGCTGGTGTCCTGACTCGCGACCGCGAAGGCAACCTCGCCTTCACCTACGACGAGGGGTACCGCACTCGACGCGGGGCGACCCCGTTGTCCCTCTCGATGCCGAAGCACCGGGCCGAACATCGCGGCGACGTCGTCAGGTTCTGGTTCGACAACCTCCTCCCTGACGACGACGACGTTCGCCAGCGGTGGGCAACTGATCTCGAGCTGCCGTCGCCGAGTCCCTTCAACCTGCTGTCCGCGATGGGCGTCGACTGCGCCGGGGCGGTGCAGGTCCTGCCGATCGACGCGGACCCCGATCTTCTCGGCACCCACGAACCAGTGGACGACCGCGAGATAGAGCGACGCCTTGCGTCCCTGCGACGGGACGTGACCTCGTGGAACGCCGACGAGCACGGCGGGCGATGGTCGCTGGCGGGCGCGCAGGGGAAGTTCGCCCTCTCCCGCAGGCCAGACGGCTCGTGGGCGGCGCCCACGGGCCGCGCGGCCAGCACGCACATCTTCAAGGTGGGCGTCGTCCGGTTCGCCAACGCTGACATCGCCGAGTACGTCTCGATGCGTGCGGCCAAGCATCTCGGGCTCGACGTCGCGCCGGTCGAGATCATGCAGTTCGGGGAGCAGACCGCCCTGGTGGTGGGCCGGTACGACAGAGTTCCGACCAACGACGGGGTCCGTCGCTTCCACCAGGAGGACATCTGCCAGGCCACCGGCCGTTCACGAGAGGCGAAGTACCAAGGAGACGGCGGCCCGGGCGTGCGGCAGATCTCCGAGCTCATCTCACACCTCCACCCGCTGAGCGCCCGTCCGTCGCGCGAACTCTTCGGCCGCGCGATCGTCTACAACTGGCTCACGGCTGGTCCGGACGCGCACGCCAAGAACTACAGCCTGCTGCTGGCCGGTGACCAAGCACGCCTCGCGCCCTTGTACGACCTCACCTCAGGTCCGCTCCTCCTCCCCCCCGAGAGAGTGTTCTACAAGGCCAAGGCAGCCATGAAGATCGGTGGGGAGTACCGCTTCCGCGGGATAGGCCGCAGCAACCTCACCCGGTTCGCCGATGAGCTCCGCGTCGAGGACGACTGGATCCTGCAGGTGGCGCAGGAGTACCGGGCTGCCCTTCCAGAAGCGTTCGAGCGGGCCATCGACGAGGCCATCGGCGCCGCCGCGAGCCTGATCCCCCCGGGCACGAAGGACCGCTACATGCAGGGCATCGGCCACCTGCTCGAGCACATGTCCCGGCATGCGGGCCTCACCTCCTCCACAGCCTCACAGAAGTCATCCATGCCGCCGTCGCCGGGGGCGACACGCAACGGTGTCGACACGCCTGTCGACGCCGCCAGCGCGACGGATCCGTTCGACCTCTGACAAGGCCCACCCGCGCCGGGCCCTCAGCCTCCGTACGCGTTGACGACGCTGGTCGCCAACGTCTCCCACTTCGCGTACGCGTTGGGGCAGCAGGAGCGCTGCACCGCGTCGGCGGCCAGCGTCTTGGACTTCGACTCCCAGCCGGCGACGTCGAACAGGCCACGGTTGGACGTGTACGCCGAGACGCCGAGGAACGCCTTGGTGGCGTCGACGGGCCGGATGCAGGCGGCACCCGCCGGGCACCAGCCCATCGAGGGCCGCTGCTGGAAGAGGCCGATCGAGTCACGGTCACCGAACTGGATGTTGCACAGCTTCGACTCCTGCATCGCCGTCATCACGGCGATGATCTGGGCGTTGCGGTTACCGCCCACAGCCCTCGTCGTGGTCACGATGGTCTGGGCGTTGGCCTTCTGCGCGGTGGTCAGCGACGCGTACGTCGTGCCGCCCACCGAGTAGCACTGGGTCTGGTCGTACGTCTGGCTCGCCCCGAGCAGCTCGCGCCACGTGTTCGGTCCCACCGAGCCGTCCTCGACCAGGCCGCGGGAGCGCTGGAAGGCCTTGACCGCGGCGGTCGTCCCCGGCCCGAACTGGCCGTCCACGACGAGGTTGGCGCCGTACTTGTTGAGCTGGGTCTGCGCCGCCTTGACCGCGTTGAGGTTGGTGGAGCCCTGGGCCACGGTGACGACCAGCTTCTGCCAGGTCAGCGGCCCGGCCACCCCGTCGGCGACGAGACCGTTGGCGGCCTGGAACGACGCCAGGTTCGACCGGGTGCCCGCCCCGAACGAGCCGTCGGCGGTGGTCGCGTAGCCGCGGGCGGTGAGCAGGAACTGCAGGCTCATCGCGTTGCCGTTGCGCACCGTCGAGGCCTGGGTGACCGGCCAGGACGCGGCCGCCTGGGCGGGCGTGCCGACGCCGAGGGCCATGAGCAGGGGAAGCAGGAGCACGGCGGCTGCGAGCAGCACGCGTACAGGGGTTCGTCGCATGTTCAGTTCTCCCGAGATGGGCCCTGCACCCGAGCGGCAGGGCGTCCCAGCACCCTGCCGTGGTCCGGACCACCGTGCAAGGGGTCAGCCGCACCTGCGCACGAGCCGCACGGTGCTCGTCACCGTCCGCTCGGAACCACCCAGCGCGGCGTAACGGACCCGCACCGGCACGTCGACGGTCACCCGCTTGGCACGGGTGCGCTTGCACCGGGCGAGGCTGATCCGCCTGGCCGCCGGCCCCCGGGCCTGCACGCGGAGCTGCACCGTCGCCGCGCCCGCCGAGACGTCGTCGGTCCGCAGCGGCACCAGCGCGGAGGACCTCGCCACCCGCGGCGTCTGCAGCAGCGCGACGGAGCCCGGGCCGTCGACGCCGACGGACAACCGGGCCGACCCGTCGCGCCGCCGGGCGACCGCGCCGAACGTGACCGCCGTGCTCGGCGCCGCGCCCGTGGTGGACAGCTCGGAGACCTGCACGGCCGACGCCGAGTTGCCAGCGGTCACGAGCAGCCGTACGCCGCGCGCCCACGCCCGCTTGACCGGGTGCGTCGCGGTAGCCGCCTGCCCGCGCACCTGCCCCACGGTGATCCACCCGTTCGTGCCCAACGTCTGGATGACGAAGTCGCGGGGTCCGCGCGCTCCCCCGCCGACCACGCGGACCTGGTCGACCCAGCGGGCCTCGCCCCACACCAGCGCCAGCTCCTGGGGCCGCCCGGCGCTCGCACCGCCGTCGACGGCCGCGACGGCGTCGGCGTCGGTGACCCACTCCACGCCGTCCTGCACGCTCGTGGCGGGCCGGCCGCTCAACCAGTACGAGTCCGCTCGGCCGTCGGCGGCGAACTGCGCCGGATGGTTCGGCTGCGCCGAGCTCGCGCTCACCGTGGGGAGGCTCGGCGCGCTCCCCTCGTACGGCCTCGCGGGCGCCGCCGGGGCCGGGTCGCGCAGCGTGTGCGGCTGCGCCGAGGCGAGCCGGAAGTCGGCCACCCGGAACGCCGACGGGGCGTGCACGGGGACGCCCGCCTCCTGGTAGCCGATGCTGAGCACGCCGTCGCGCAGAACCCGGTCACGGTCGAGGACGACCTCCGAGCCGGAGTCGGTGTCGGCGCCGTCGAAGACGAGCTGCCAGTCGGTCCAGCCGGACGCGGCGCTCGCGGCCACCACCCGGCCGTCGGGCAGCGCCAGAACGGCCGTGTCGTCGGCGTCGAGGACCAGCGAGGAACGGCCGCCGCGGCCCATCGCGAACGGCACCTGGACCGAGTGCCACACGCCGTCGGCGTCTCGCCAGTGGTGCACCGGCTCGGCGTGCTCGGCCCGTTGCACGTAGTAGTCGCCGCCCAGGCAGCCACCCACCGCCGCCAGCGCGTCGGCGTCCAGCTGGCTGGTCACGACGTGGATCGCCCCCGTCGAGTCGACCGCCTGGGTCTCCTGGTTGATCATCCCCGTCTCCACCCCGATCGGGACGACCGTGGTGTCGTCCGCGGTGGTGATGACGTCGCTCGTGCCGGTGCGGCCCACCACGACGCCGGCCTGGTTGTACCAGGTCATCCCCCGGTCGGGGCTGCGCGCGTACGCGAGGTCGCGGTTGGCCGGCGCGGCGGAGCAGCGCGGGTCCTGGGCGGAGGCGTTCTCGCGCCACGTCCAGGTGATCTCGAGGTCTCCGGTGACGGGGTTCTGCGCGAAACCGTGCAGGTAGCCGTAGCGCGAGGTGCTGCTGCCGAACGGCCCGGTCCAGGTGCCCTCGGGACCGCTGAACCGGCCCAGGTACGTCCAGGTGCCGGCCGCCTTGCCGTCGTACCGGGCGAGGACCTGACCACCGCCCATGGCGCTGCCGTCGCGCCAGGTGAGCAGGAAGTCGTCGCCCACGTTCTCGAAGGCCGGGTACGTCCACCACTGGGGCGCCTGCGGGGCACCCGGGAGGTCGGCGCGCACCGCCTCGAAGGACTGCGAGGACCACGGCACCGCTCCCCCCGTGAGCCCCGGCAGGCTGCGCAGGTACCGGATCCGGGTGGTGTGCGTGGCCAGGGCGACGTGGAGCCGACCGTCCGACGGGGAGATGCCGAGGGTGATGTTGTTGTGCGAGTCGTCGGAGTAGAGGACCGCATCGAGCCGGATCGCGTCCCAGGCGCCCGACTCGCCGCCCACCCCGCCGCTGCCCGCAAGCGAGCGCCTCGCCAGCACCGCGGTCCGGTCGGCGGCGTACCAGGCCGTGTACTGGAAGCGCCCGTCGCTGACGATCGCGTGCTGCTGGTACGAGGCCACGTTGGCGGTGGTGCCGTACGACAGGTTGCCGCGCGCCGTCGGGTCGAGGACCTGGTCGCCGACACGGCTCACCGCGACCACCGCGGGCGCCCCCGGTGCCGGGGTCGCCTGTGCGGGCGCCGGGGTCGCCACCGCGGTGAGCAGACCGCCGACGAGGCCCGCCAGCGCCAGGGCGACGGTGCGTGCCCGTACGCCCACCCCACGCCTCACCACGCGAAGAGGTCCCCGTGCTCGGCGAGGCGCTCGAGCACCTGGGTGAAGGTGAACTGCTCCAGCGCGAGCTCGTCCTCCGCTCCCTCAGCGACCTCGTCCCACGTGAGCGGGGCCGCCGCGGTCGGCCGCTCGCGGCCCCGCAGGGAGTACGGCGCCAGCGTCGTCTTGGAGGCCGAGTTCTGGGACCAGTCGACGAAGATCTTGCCCGCGCGCCGCGCCTTGGTCATCGTGGCCGTCACCAGCGACGGCGCCTGCGACTGCATCGTCTCGGCGATCTCCTTGGCCAGCTCCACCGCACCCTCGGCGTCCGTGCCGCGCGGCAGCGAGGCGTACAGGTGGAGGCCCTTGCTGCCCGAGGCTACGGGGGTGGAGACCAAGCCCCGCTCGGCGAGCAGGTCGCGGGCCATCAGCGCCACCACGGCGCACTCGTGCAGCCCGGCCGGCTCGCCGGGGTCGAGGTCGATCACGATGCGGTCCGGGCGCCGCACCCGGCCGGTGCGGGAGACCTTCCACTGGTGCACGTGCAGCTCGAGTGCGGAGAGGTTGGCCAACCACGTGAGGGTGGGCAGGTCGTCGCAGACGGGGAACCGCAGCACCCCGGTGCCGGTGCCGGTCCGGCTGCCGGTCGTCCCCACCTCCACCGTCCGCACCCACGACGGCGTCCCCGCCGGTGCGTTCTTCTCGAAGAAGGACTCCCCCGCGACACCGTGCGGCCAGCGGATGCGGGTCACGGCGCGGTCGCCCAGCTGGGCGAGCAGTGCGGGCGCGACCTGCGCGTAGTACTGCAGCACCTCCGCCTTGGTGGTGCCGGTGGCCGGGTAGAGCACCTTCTCCAGGTTGGTCAGCTTGAGGGTGCGCCCCTCGACGTCGACGAACACCTCACTGCCGGTGGTACTCATGCGTCGTCCCGGAGCAGCAGGTCGGTCGGCTCGAGGTCGGTGCGGACGCCCTGGTACGACGGCTGGCGCAGCTTGTCGCCGCGCGAACGCCCCAGCGAGGCCACCTCGACGACCAGGAACGGCTCCACCCAGGTGGTGCCCTGCGCGTCCATGCGCGGCACCTCGTCGGCGAACGGGGACGAGGACAGCGTGCGCCCCGCCAGCACCTCGCTCAGCATCCGGCTCGCCGCACCACCGATCCCGCTGCCCACCCGACCGCGGTAGACGAGACCGTCGGGCGTCGGCTCCCCCACCAGCAGGGCCGCCAGCCGGTGGTCGGTCCCCTCCTGGGGGCGCCACCCGCCGACCACCACCGACGTGGTGGTGCGGTGCGCGAACTTTAGCCAGTTGGCGCTGCGGGCGCCCGGCTCGTAGCGCGAGGAGACCCGCTTGGAGACGATCCCCTCCAGCCCCTGGGCGGCGGTGGCCTGCAGCAGCATCTCGCCGTCGTCGTACGTCGGCGGCACCTGCCAGCCGTGCGAGGGGAGGTCGAGCGACTCCAGCGCCTCACGCCGCTCCTCCCACGGCCGCCCGGTCAGGTCGCGACCGTCGAGGCGGAGCAGGTCGAAGACCATGTACGTGGCGGGCACCTGCGCGGCCATCCGGGCCGCCGTCGCCCGGGAGCGCACGTGCAGACGCTGGGCGACGACCCCGAAGTTCGGCCGGCCCGCCTCGTCGAGGGCGATCACCTCGCCGTCCACCACCAGGTCGCGCGACGGGGCCAGGGACAGGACGTCGGGCCAGGTCTGCGTGACGTCGTTGCCGTTGCGGGTGGTCAGCCGCCAGGCGCCGTCGGCGCCGGACTCCCCCAGGATCCGTACGCCGTCCCACTTGACCTCGTGGGCCCACTGCCCGGCGTCGAGTCCCGACCCCGGGACGTGACGGCCCTTGGTCGCGAGCATCGGCAGCATGGGAGCCAGTCTCCTACGCGACGGTCGCCGCGGCCAAGGAACCCCCTGGAACCACGGACGGCGTCGGGGCCTCGACCCCTCAGGACTCCAGCGCGAGCAGCTCGAGGGCGCGTCGGGCCGTACCCGGGTAGTCGATCTTGCTGACCGGCGTACGGGGCACCTCGTCGACGAAGAGCATCCGCTTGGGCACCTTGTAGCCGGAGATCTGCTCCTTGGCCCACGCGGTGAGGTCGGCCTCGGAGAGCTCGGAGCCGGTACGCCGCTGGATCAGCGCGGTGACCTGCTGGCCCCAGCGCTCGTGCGGGGTGCCCACGACGGCAGCGTCGAAGACCTCGGGGTGCTTGAGCAGCACCGCCTCGACCTCCTCGGGGTAGACCTTCTCGCCGCCGGTGTTGATGCACACCGAGCCACGCCCCAGCAGGGTGATCGTGCCGTCGGCCTCGCGGCGGGCGAAGTCGCCGGGGACGACCCAGCGGCGGCCGTCGACCTCCTTGAAGGTCGCGGCGGACTTCACCGGGTCGTTGTGGTAGCCGAGCGGGATCGGGCCGGAGCGGGCCAGGAGGCCGGACTCACCGACCTGGGCGGGCTTCCACTCGGGGTCGAAGACCTCCACGTCGGGCCCGGCGGGGAAGCCGGGGGTGGTGCCCGAGCCGTCGTCGAGGCGGGTCGAGGTGGAGCCGGACTCCGAGGAGCCGAAGGCGTCGACGATCATCCGCCCCGGGAAGGCCTGCCGGATCTCGTGGCGCACGCCGTCGGTGAGCGGGGCGGCGCCGTTGGAGACGGCGACCAGCGAGCTCAGGTCCCAGCGGCCGGGGTTGGCGAGCACGGTCTCGGCCACGGGCCGGCCCATCGCGTCGCCCAGGAAGGTCAGCGAGCCGACGCCCGCGGCGTCGACGAGGTCGAGGATCGCCTCGGGGTTGAACGAACGCTCGGTGTAGTACGCCACGGTCGCGCCAGCGACGTGCGCGCCACCGAGGATCCACTGGCTGCCGCCGTGCATCATCGGCCCGCACGCCAGCATCGTCATGGTGTGCTCGTTGGCGGCGGCCTCGCTGGCCAGCTGCTCGATCGACTCCAGCGGGGCGCCGAAGCGCAGCGTGTTGAGCGCTCCGCGCAGCAGGTCCTCCTGGCGCCACACGACACCCTTGGGGCGCCCGGTGGTGCCGCCGGTGTACACGACGTAGCGGTCGTCGGAGGTGCGCTCGTTGGGCAGGCGCTCGGCGGAGGCGGCCGCCAGCGCGGCGTCGTACTCCTCACCGATCACGAGCCAGTGCTGCACGCTGTCGCCGGCGGCGCGGCGCGCCAGGTCGGCGTAGTCGGGGGCGACGATGGCCGCAACCGCGCCCGAGTCGGCGTACAGGTGCTCCAGCTCGGCCTGGAGGTACTTGTAGTTGATGTTGATCGGCACCGCGCGTGCCTTGAGCACGCCGTAGAACGCGTCCACCCACTCGATGCAGTTGTGGCTGTGCACGGCGACGTGGTCACCCGGCTCGACGCCCAGGGAGACCAGGTGGTTGGCCAGGCGCGTGGACCGCTCGTCGATCTCGGCGAACGTGTAGGTGCGCTCCATCGTGTGGATCGCGATCCGGTCGGGGACCGAGTCCGCCATCGCCTCGATCAGGTCGGCCAGGGTGAGGGGTCGCGCTGCCATGCGAGGAGGCTAACTGGAACACGTTCTCGCTCTGGGGTGCGGTCCCACTGATCGAAGTGGGCGCGGACGGGCGTACGGGTGCCAGGATCCGCCCCGGCACCCGTACGCCCGTGCGTCAGTCCTGACCGAGCAGGTTGAGCGCCGCCTTGGAGGTGGCGGCGTAGTCGACCTTGCTCACCGGCGTGCGCGGGACCTCGCCGACGAACAGGATGCGCTTGGGCACCTTGTAGTTGGAGATCTGCTCCTTGGCCCAGGCCTGCAGCTGCTCCTCGTCCAGGGTCGACCCGTCGCGACGGTGCACCAGCGCGGTCACCTGCTGGCCCCAGCGCTCGTGCGGGGTGCCGACCACGGCCGCGTCGAAGACGTCGGGGTGCTGCAGGAGCATCGCCTCGACCTCCTCCGGGTAGACCTTCTCGCCACCGGTGTTGATGCACACCGAGCCGCGGCCCAGCAGCGTGATCGTGCCGTCCTCCTCGCGGCGCGCGAAGTCGCCCGGCACCGACCAGCGCTTGCCGTCGATCTCCTTGAAGGTCGCGGCCGTCTTGACCGGGTCGTTGTAGTAGCCCGTCGGGATCGCGCCGGAACGCGCCAGCATGCCGTCGACACCCACCGGGGCCGGCTTCCAGTCGGCGTCGAAGACCTCGACGTCGGGGCCGGCCGGGAAGCCCGGCGTCGTGCCCGAGCCGTCCTCCATGCGGGTGGAGGTCGAGCCGGCCTCCGAGGAACCGTACGAGTCGACGATGAAGCGGCCCGGCAGCACGGTGCGCAGCTCGGCCCGCACGCCCTCGGTGAGGGGCGCCGCACCGTTGGAGACCGCCATCAGCGAGCTCAGGTCCCAGCGGTCGGGGTTGGCCGCGATGGTCTCGGCGACCGGACGCGCCATGGCGTCGCCCAGGAAGGTGAGGGAGACGACCTTCGCCTTCTCGGCGAGGTCGAGGAACGCCTCGGGGTGGAAGCTCTTCTGCGTGTAGAAGGCGACCTTCTGACCGGACACGTGGGCGTTGCCCAGGATCCACTGGCTGCCGCCGTGCATCATCGGGCCACCGGCCAGGAAGACCGTGCCGGCCGGGTTGGCGGCGGCCTCCTCGGCCAGCTGCTCGAGCGAGTCCAGCGAGGCGCCGTAGCGACCGGCGTTCATGGCCGCGCGCATGACGTCGACCTGGCGCCACACCACGCCCTTCGGGTAGCCGGTGGTGCCGCCGGTGTAGATGACGTAGTGGTCGTCCTCGGAGTAGCCGCCGGGGCGCTCGGTCGAGGCGGCCGCCAGGGCGGCGTCGTACTCCTCGCCCAGCTCGATCCAGTGCTGGACCGTGTCCCCGGCCGCCTCCTTGGCTGCGTCGACGTACTCCGGGGCGACGATCGCGGCGATGCTGTCGGAGTTCTTGTACAGGTACTCCAGCTCGGAGCGCAGGTACTTGAAGTTGATGTTGATCGGCACCGCGCGCGCCTTCAGCACGCCGTAGAACGCGTCGATCCACTCGATCCGGTTGTGGCTGTGCACGGCGACGTGGTCGCCGGGCTTCACGCCGAGGGAGATGAGGTGGTTCGCGAGGCGGGTGGCACGCTCGTCCAGCTGGGCGAACGTGTACGTGTCGTCGATCGTCTCGACGGCGACGCGGTCGGGAACGGTGTCGGCCAGGATCTCGATCAGGCCGGCGAGGGTGATGGGGCGCGCTGACATGTGACGCAGGCTACAGAGCGTGTGTCCACGCTCACCGCACGGGTTCTGCTGAACGGGACGCCCGTGGGCCACGGGCGTCCCGTCCTCCAGCCACCGAGCGGGGACGTACGGAGCTCAACCGGCCGCGAGGCCGAGCATCTCCTTGGCCCGCGCCGTCGAGCCGGGGTAGTCGATCTTGCTCACCGGCGTGCGGGGGACGGTCTCGACGAAGAGGAACCGCTTGGGCACCTTGTAGTTGGAGATCTGGGCGTGGGCCCACTCGGCCAGCGCCTCCTCGCTGAGCTCGACGCCCTCGCGCGACTGGATCAGCGCGGTGACCTGCTGGCCCCAGCGCTCGTGCGGGGTGCCCACGACGGCCGCGTCGAAGACGTCGGGGTGCTTGAGCAGCATCGCCTCGACCTCCTCGGGGTGCACCTTCTCGCCGCCAGTGTTGATGCACACCGAGCCGCGGCCCAGGAGCGTGATCGTGCCGTCCTCCTCGCGGCGGGCGAAGTCCCCGGGGATCGACCAGCGGACGCCGTCGACCTCCTTGAACGTGGCGGCCGTCTTGGTGGGGTCCTTGTAGTAGCCCAGCGGGATCGGCCCGCGCCGCGCGAACATCCCGTCGACGCCCACCGCCGCCGGCTTCCAGTCGGCGTCGAGCACCTCGACCTCGGGGCTGGCCGCGAACCCGGGCGTCTCCGCGGACGCCTCGCTCATGCGCATGGCCGTCGCCCCCGACTCCGAGGCGCCGTAGGTGTCCAGGATGAAGCGGCCCGGCAGCGCCTCGGCGATCTCCGCCCGGACGCCGTCCGAGAGCGGAGCGGCCCCGTTCGAGACCGCCATGAGCCCGCTGAGGTCCCACCGGTCCGGGTTGGCCAGGATCGCCTCGGCCACCGGGCGCGCCATCGCGTCACCCAGGAAGGTGAGCGAGACGACGCGCGCCTTCTCGACCAGGTCGAGGATCTTCTCGGCGTCGAAGTTCTTCTCCGTGTAGAACGAGACCGTCGCACCGGAGACGTGCCCGTTGCCCAGGATCCACTGGCTGCCGCCGTGCATCATCGGCCCGCACGCCAGCAGGACCATCGGGCTCTCCGTGGCCGCCGCCTCCTGCGCGAGCTGCTCGACGCTGTCGAAGGGCGCACCGAAGCGCGAGGCGTTCATCGCACCGCGGATCACGTCCTCCTGGCGCCACACGACGCCCTTCGGGTTGCCGGTGGTGCCGCCGGTGTAGAGGACGTAGGTGTCGTCGGAGGTTCGGTCCGTGACCAGCCGCTCCGGGGACGCGGCCGCCAGCGCGGCGTCGTACTGCTCACCGAGGACGATCCAGTGCTTCAGCCCCTCGTTGGCCGCACCGCGGGCGAGCTCCTCGTACTCGGGCGCGACGATCGCGGCGACGACGTCGGCGTTGTCGTAGATGTACTCCAGCTCGTCGTGGAGGTACTTGTAGTTGATGTTGATCGGCACCGTGCGGGCCTTGAGACAGCCGTAGAAGGCGTCCACCCACTCGATGCGGTTGTGGCTGTGCACAGCCACGTGGTCGCCGGGCTGAACGCCCAGGGAGACCAGGTGGTTGGCCAGTCGAGTCGACCGTTCGTCGAGCTCGGCGTACGAGTACGTCCGCTCCATCGTGAAGAGTGCGGGTCGCTCGGGGATCGTGTCCGCCATGACCTCGATGAGGTCGGCCAGGGTGATGGGTCGCGCTGCCATGGCCGGAGGCTACAGAACATTCCGACTGAATGTGAGCCGGATCACTCACATGCCGGACACCTGTCCAGCCTCCCGGCACGTCGCCGACCGTGACTCGACGGCCGCGCTGCGTGATACTTCCGGGACAGGAGTGAACTCCTCGCTCCCCTGCGTGGAAGGACCCGTCATGCGAGCCATCTGGAAGGGCGCCGTCTCCTTCGGCCTCGTCAACGTGCCGGTCCGGCTCTACTCCGCGACCGAGAGCCACGACGTCTCCTTCCGCCAGGTCCACGCCAAGGACGGTGGCCGGATCCGCTACCAGCGCATCTGCGCGGTCGACGGCGAGGAGGTCGCCTACGCCGACATCGCCAAGGGGTACGAGACCGAGGACGGCGAGATGGTCATCCTCACCGACGAGGACATGGCCGAGCTGCCCCTCACCTCGTCGCGCGAGATCGCCGTGGAGAAGTTCGTCCCCAGCGAGCAGATCGACCCCATGCTCTTCGAGAAGAGCTACTACCTCGAGCCCGAGAAGACCGGCGCCAAGCCGTACGCCCTGCTGCGCCAGGCCCTGCTGGACGCCGACCGCGTCGCCGTGGTGACCGTCGCCCTGCGTCAGCGGACCACCATCGCGGTGCTGCGCGTGCGCCCCACCGAGAACGGCGACGTCATCGTCCTGCAGACCATGATGTGGCCCGACGAGGTGCGCACCCCCGACTTCTCCGTCGACGGCGGCGAGGTCAAGGAGGCCGAGGTGACGATGGCCCGGATGCTGGTCGAGACGCTGGCTGGCGACTTCGACCCCGAGGAGTTCTCCGACGACTACGCAGAGGCCGTCCAGGCGCTCGTGGACGCCAAGGTCTCCGGCGGCGAGGTGCAGCGCACCGAGACCTCCACCAAGTCCTCGGCCGAGGTCATCGACCTGCTGGCCGCCCTGCAGAAGTCCGTGGCCGCCGCCAAGACGGCGCGGGGCGAGAGCGTGCCGGACGCGGCCCAGCCCGACGAGGACCAGGACGAGGCGGAGTCGTCGGCTCCCGCCAAGAAGACGACGGCGAAGAAGACCGCGGCCAAGAAGACGGCCGCGAAGAAGACGGCCAAGAAGGCCGCGAGCGCCGCCACGAAGAGCACCGCCAAGAAGACGACGAAGAAGGCCGCCCGCAAGGCGAGCTGAGCCCACCTGCGGACGGCCTCACGGCCGGCGCGCCCTGCGCAGCACCGGGTCAGACGACCGGCCGGAACGGGTCGTGCTCCGAGAGCAGCTTGTCGAGCCTGGCCTGGTCGATGCGGCTGTGGACGCTCTGGTTCTCCTGGTTGTCGCGCACCACCTTGGCCAGGGTGAACGACGAGGAGACCAGGAAGAGCGTCGTCATGCCGAGGAACCCGCGCACCCACGGGTCGATCGGCAGGAACAGCACCGCCCAGAGCATGCCGCCCAGTGCCACCGCGAACGCGATGGCGGACTGGACGAAGAAGGCGGTCGTGTTGCGGGTCTGGGCTGGGGTCTTGGTGTCCATGGCCCCAGCCTGCCCAGCGTCCCCACCGCCGCGACCGGGTGCGCGTACTCAACCGGCCTGCGCGACGGCACCCGGGTCCGGGTGGCCCCTGCGGGTCAGCCCAGCAGGGTGCGCACCACCCGCAGACCCACCGACAGCCGCGCCAGGTCGGCCTCGTCGTCGCGCCAGATCTCGTGCAGCGTCGCCGAGGCACGCGCCACCACGTCCACCTCGGCCTGCTCCCACCGCTCCACGCGGCTGGAGGCGTCCAGCCCGGCGTCGGTCGTACGCAGGACGGCCGCCGTGAGCTGCTGGTGCACGCCGTACAGGTCGTCGCGCAGCGCGGCACGCGCCATCGTCTGCCACCGGTCGTCGCGTGGCAGGGCGAAGATGCGGTCCATGAGGGCAGAGAGACCGAGCCGCTCCCCCAGCGCGAAGTGGACCTCGGCGACCTGCACCGGGGAGACGTCGTGCTCGTCGGCGGTCTCCACGATGCCCAGGGCGGCGTACCCGGGGTCGAGCACCGCGACCCGGGTGGCCAGCGCGTCGGGGACCCCCTGGTCGGTCAGCCGGCGGCGCCGGCCCTCGAACGCCTCCCGGTCACGCCCCGACAGGATCCCCGGCAGGGCGTCGAGCACCTGCTGGGCCCGCTCGGCGAAGAAGGCCACCGTCCCCGCGGCGTCCATCGGCCCGCGCCGGTGGGTGACCAGCCACCGCGAGGAGCGCTCGACGAGGGTGCGCATCTCGATGCGCATCCGGGTCTGCCGCTCGGCGGGGACCACGTTGTCGTACGACGCGATCTCGTTGCGCACCTGCTCGGCGGCGAAGATCTCGCGGGCCACGAAGTTGGCCAGGGTCAGCTCGGCCGGACCGGCCCCCGTCTCCCCGCCCAGCCGCGGCCAGAAGGTCATCCCCGCGCCGTTGACCAGGTCGTTGACGACCTGGGTCACCACGATCTCGCGGCGCAGCGGGTGCGCGTGCATCCGCTCCACGTGGGCCTCGCGCATCCGGGTCGGGAAGTACGCGAGCAGGTCGGAGGTCAGGTACGGGTCGTCTGGCAGGTCGGAGGTGAGCAGCTCCTCGGCCAGCACGATCTTGGTCCAGGCCATCAGCACGCTCAGCTCCGGCACCGTCAGACCGCTGCCCGCGTCGAGGCGGCGGCGCACCTCGCGGCGGTCCGGCAGCCCCTCCAGCTCCCGGTCGACGACACCGCGCCGCTCGAGCTCGCGCATCCAGTCCTCGTGCACGTGCAGCAGCGAGGCGCGGTGCGCGTACGCGTTGGCCAGCGCCAGGTTCTGCTCGTAGTTGTCACGCAGCACCAGCCCGGCGACCTCGTCGGTCATCTCCGCCAGCAGGGTGTTGCGCCCGGGGGTGTCCAGCGCACCCGCCTTCACCGCGTCGTCGAGGAGGATCTTGATGTTGACCTCGTGGTCGGAGGTGTCCACGCCGGCGGAGTTGTCGATGAAGTCGGTGTTTAGCCGGCCGCCCTGCCCGTCCACGCCCTCGCGGGCGTACTCGATGCGACCCAGCTGGGTGGCGCCCAGGTTGCCGCCCTCACCGACGCACCGCACCCGCAGGTCACGCCCGTCGACCCGGATCGGGTCGTTGGCCTTGTCGCCCACCTCGGCGTTGGTCTCGGTCGAGGCCTTCACGTACGTCCCGATGCCGCCGTTCCACAGCAGGTCGACCGGGGCCAGCAGGATCGCGCGGATCAGGTCCGGCGGGGTCAGTGCCACCACGTCCTCGGCCAGCCCGAGCGCCCGGCGCACCTGCTCGGAGACGGGGACCGACTTGGCCGAGCGCGACCAGACACCGCCTCCCGGCGAGATCAGGGCGGCGTCGTAGTCCTGCCAGCTCGACCGCGGCAGGTCGAAGAGGCGGCGGCGCTCCGCGTACGAGCTCGCCGCGTCGGGGTCGGGGTCGATGAAGATGTCGCGGTGGTCGAAGGCAGCCACCAGGCGCGTGTGCTCGGAGCAGAGCATGCCGTTGCCGAACACGTCGCCCGACATGTCGCCGATGCCGACCGCGGTGAAGTCCTCGCTCTGGCAGTCGACGTCCATCTCACGGAAGTGGCGCTGCACCGAGACCCAGGCGCCGCGCGCGGTGATGCCCATCCCCTTGTGGTCGTAGCCGACCGAGCCGCCGGAGGCGAAGGCGTCGCCCAGCCAGAAGCCGTACCGCTGCGCGATCGAGTTGGCCAGGTCGGAGAAGGACGCGGTGCCCTTGTCGGCGGCCACCACGAGGTAGGTGTCGTCGCCGTCGTGGCGGACCACGTCCGCCGGCGGCACCGCGACCCCGTCGACGAGGTTGTCGGTCACGTCGAGCAGGCCCGAGATGAACGTCGTGTAGCAGGCCTTGCCCTCGGTCAGCCACGCGTCACGGTCGCTGGGGTCGGGCAGCTGGCGGCAGTAGAAGCCGCCCTTGGCGCCGACCGGGACGATCACGGTGTTCTTGACCATCTGCGCCTTGACCAGCCCCAGCACCTCGGTGCGGAAGTCGTCGCGGCGGTCGCTCCAGCGCAGTCCACCACGGGCCACCGAGCCGAAGCGCAGGTGGACGCCCTCCACCCGGGGGCTGTGCACGAAGATCTCGTAGCGCGGCCGCGGGGCCGGCAGCAGGTCGATCGCCGACGGCTCCAGCTTGAGGGCGACGTAGTCGTGCGGCTGGCCGTCGGGGCGCTGGAAGTGGTTGGTCCGCAGGGTCGCCTCGATGAGCGTGACGTAGGCCCGCAGGATGCGGTCGTGGTCGAGGCTGCTGACGTCGTCCAGGGCCGCGGCCAGCTCCTCGCTGACCTGTGCGGTCCGCGCGGCCCGCGCCGGACTGTCGGCCTCCAGGCCGTGCACCGACGGGTCGAACCGCGCCTCGAACAGGTCCACCAGCCCGCGGGCGATGTCGACGTTGCCGAGCAGGGCCTCGCCGATGGAGTCGAGCGAGAACGGCGCGTTGGCCTGCATCAGGTACTTCGCGTACGCCCGCAGCACCAGGACCTGGCGCCAGCCCAGCCCGGCCGCCATCACCAGCTGGTTGAAGGCGTCGACCTCGTTGCCGCCCGTCCAGGTGGCCAGCAGCGCCTGGACGAAGTCCTCCCGCCGCTCGTCGGGGACGCCACCGGGGCGCCGGAGCCCGAACTCGTAGATCCAGCAGGACCGGTCCAGCCCGACGAGCTCGTACGGACGTTCGTCGACGACCTCCACCCCCATCGAGGCGAGCATCGGCAGCACGTGGCTCAGGGAGACGCCCGGACCGACGCGGAACACCTTGAGGCGCGCCTCGCCGCGGTGGGCACCCGTGGGCTCGAAGAGGGCCAGGTCGATCCCGTCCTCACCGGGCACCCCGTTGAGGCGCTCCATGTCGAGCACGCCGATCTCGGGGGCGAACTCCTCCTTGTAACCCTCCGGGAAGCAGTCCGCCCACGCCTTGGCCGTCTGCGGGCTCAGCTGCCCCGCGTGGCGCACGAGCGCCTGGGCCACGAAGTCGTCGCGCCACGACCGCGACGCCTCGCCGAACAGCGTCTCCAACCGCGTCACGTCGATGTCGGGGATGTGCTCACCGGCCGGCGGGTGCACGACGAAGTGGACGCTCGCGGTCACGGACTCGTCGACGCGGGCGGAGAACTCGACGTGCGCCCCGCCCAGCTCCGTACGCAGGATCTCGGCGAACCGCTCACGCACGCCGGTGTTGTAGCGGTCGCGCGGGAGGTACACCAGCACCGAGACGTAGCGGCCGTAGGTGTCGCGGCGGGCAAACACGCGCAGCTCGCGCCGGGTGCGGGCGGTCATCACCTGCATCGCGATCGGGGCCAGCTCGTCGACGCCGGTGTGCACCATCTCGTCGCGCGGGTAGTGCTCGAGGGTGTCGAGCAGTGCCTTGCCGGCGTGGCTGCGGGCCTCGAACCCGGCCTGGGCCAGCACCTGCCGCGTGCGCTCGCGCAGCAGCGGGATGCGGGTGACGGACTCCGTGTACGCGGCGCTGGAGAACAGGCCCAGGAACCGGCGCTCCCCCACCACCTCGCCCGCCTCGTCGAAGACCTTGACCCCGACGTAGTCCAGGTACGCCGAGCGGTGCACGGTCGCCCTCGAGTTGGCCTTGGCCAGCACCAGCAGCGTCTTCTCGCGGGCCTTGGCCCGCACCGCCCCGGAGAGCTTCCCGAACGAGCTCGACATGTCCTGGTCGGCGCGCAGGATGCCCAGGCCGGAGCCCGGCACGGCGCGCAGCAGGTCGTCGCCGTCCTCGTCGCGGACCAGTGCGTACTCGCGGTAGCCGAGGAAGGTGAAGTGGTCGTCGGCCAGCCACCGGAGGAACTCGCGCCCCTCCTCCACCTCGGTGGAGCTCAGCGGCAGCGGGTCGGAGCCCAGGGAGTCGACGATCTCGAGCACCCTGGCCTGCATCTTGTCCCAGTCCTCGACGGCTTCGCGTACGTCGCGCAGCACCTGGACGAGGGAGGCGGTGACCTCCGCGGCCTCCTCCTCGTCGAGCCGGTCCACCTCGACGTGCATCCACGACTCACGCACCACGTCGGCGGGGTCGGCGTCGGGTTCGCAGGCGCTGCGCAGGTCTCCGGTGACACTCCGGGTCACCTTCATCTGGGGGTGCACCACGACGTGCACGGTGTGGTCGAGACGGCGCAGGTCCATCGTCACCGAGTCGACGAGGAACGGCATGTCGTCGGTGATGACCTCCACCACCGAGCGGGCCCCGGCGCGCCAGCCGTCGGCCTCGGCGTGCGGCGTCACGACCCTGACCAGCGCCGTCCCCTGGGGGCGCTGCGCGGCCAGCTCGGCGTGCGACACCACCGCACCGAGGAGGTCCTGGCTGGTGCGGTCCTCAAGGTCCTCAGCGGGCACGTGCTTGAAGAACGCGCGCACGAGGAGGGCCAGCTGGTCGGCGGTCACCCCGGGCAGCGGGGCATGGCTCCGTGCGAGGTCCACCGCCCCCTCGAAGAGCGCGGTTCGAGCATCGGACGTCACGGAAGTCGTCGCCACGGCACGACCCTAGATCTGCACTGTGACGTGCACAACATCGGGGGTCGCCGTGCCGTCGCGGTGGCCGACCGTGAGGGTGCTGATCCATGATGATGCCCATGCGCATCTCCCAGGACCTCCGCTACGACGCCCCCCTCGAGACGGTCCGGGCCATGCTGCTCGACCCGGCCTTCCGTGAGGTGGTGCTGCAGGCCCAGAAGGTGGTGCGCTCGGACGTGGAGGTCAGCGACGACGGCGGCACCACCGTCGTACGGGTGGAGCAGACGCAGTCGACCAGCCAGGTGCCGTCCTTCGTCCGCACCCTCACCGGCGACGAGATCACGATCACGCAGGTCGAGCGGTGGACCGGCCCCGACCACGCCGAGGTGGAGTCCACCATCCCCGGGGCCCCCGGTGGCGTGAGGGGAACCAACGACCTGCTCGAGGACGGCGGTGCCACGGTGGTGCGCGTGGTCCGCGAGATCACCGTGAAGGTGCCGCTCATCGGCTCCAAGCTCGCCAAGTTCGTGGCCTCGATGCACACCAAGGCGCTCGAGAAGGAGCACGCCGCCGGTCAGGCCTGGCTCGCGGGTCAGTGACCGGCGAGGACCTCCGCCAGCTCCTGGGTGGCGTACCAGCCGAGGTCGTCGTCGGGGTCGGCGTCGTCCGCGTCGTCCAGGTGCACTGACAGCACCCGGTCGAGCGGCAACGGGTCGAGCTCGACGGCCGTGACGACCACGACGCGACGACGCAGGCCATCCCCCGCGCCCCGTACGCGCTCGGCGGAGGCGTCGGCCGCGGTCATGAGGGCGTCGTACTCGGCGTCCTCACTCTCGTCCGCCGCGACGACGACACCCGCGGGCACCGGCAGGCTGCCGACGGCCAGCGCGGCGGCCAGCTCGTGGACCGTCGACGGCAGGTAACGGCGCGCGCTCACGAGGGCGCCCCCGGCGACTTGGCGGCCTTGGCCGGCTTGGCGCGGGACCCCGACTTCGCCGCCGTCGTGCGCTTGCGCCCCCGCGGGGCCCGCTGCCGCTGGTCGCTCACGGAGTCCTTCAGCTCCTCCAAGGACTCCTCCAAGCACTGGGCCAGCACGTCGGCGTCGGGCACCGCGTCACGGTCGACGGTGATGCCGTAGAACACCCCGCCGTTGTACGAGGTGACCCCGAACGCCAACGGGTGGTCGGGCAGCAGCGGGTGGATCGGGTACGACTCGAGCATCACCGCACCGCCCGCGTACAGGGGGAACTGCGGGCCCGGCACGTTGGTCACCGAGACGTGGAACCCGCGCCTCAGCTGGGTGGCAGTGAGCCGGGACCCGAGGGCGTGGAACGTCGTGGGCGCGAACCCGGAGATGCCGGCCAGCCGGCGCGCGGAGACCGCCCGCCCGGTCTCGCTGTGGGCGCGCAGGTCGTAGCTGACCTGGTGCAGCCGCACCACCGGACTCGGCTCCCCGATGGGCAGGTGCACCACGTGCGGGGCGATCTGGGTGCCCAACGAGGTCGGTTCGAGGTCGTCGTCGATCACCGACATCGGGACCATGGCGCGCAGCGTGCGCATCCCGGCCAGCGACTCCGAACGGGTCATCAGCCAGGCGCGCAGACCGCCGGTGATCGTGGCGAGGATGACGTCGTTGACCGTGCCCCCGTGCACCCGGCGGATCCGCTTGTAGTCGTCCAGGTCGGTGCGCAGCGTCAGGAACCGGCGCTGCTCCGAGAGCCTGCCCTGCACCGGCGAGGCCTGACCCGCGGGCTTGCCGGACAGGGCGGAGAACACCTCGGCACTCCGCTGGCGCGCGCCCCCGACGGTGCGCAGCAGCGCCTCGGTGTTGGCCCGGGTCGTCGCCCACGCCGTGCGGGGGCGCTCGATCGACTCGGTCAGGGCGTCCACAGCCATCGCGATCGGCGTACGGCCGGCCCGCGGGCGCCACTCGTCGTGCCCGAGGGTGCGGGCCTGGGGGTCGGTGTCGAGCAGCACCTGACCGATGTCGACGGTCTCCCTGCCGTCGACGAGGATCTGGTGGCTCTTGGTCAGCACGGCCACGCGGCCGTCGGACAGCCCCTCGACGAAGTAGATCTCCCACAGCGGCCGGTTGCGGTCCAGGGGCCGCGAGGCGATGCGGGCCACCAGCTCGCGCAGCTGCGCCATCGTCCCCGGCCGGGGCAGCGCACTGCGGCGTACGTGGTAGCCGAGCTCGAAGTGCTCCTCGTCCATCCAGGCCGGGTTCGCGAGACGGCCCGGGACCGGCTGCAGCCGCTGGCGGTATCGCGGCACGAAGGCGATCCGGTCGTCGATGAGCCGGACCAGCGCCTCGTAGTCGAAGCCCGAGTCCTGCGGGTCGAAGATCTCGAGCGTCGCGTTGTGCATCGGCGTCGAGGCGGACTCCGTGGCCAGCAGGGTCAGGTCACGCGGCCGCAAGCGCTCGGTCATCTGCCCCGCCCTTTCGTCGATCTGCCGGTCGGCTCCCCTCGGCCTCCCGTCGCGAACTTTGCCGCACGTGCGATTCTGTCAGAGGTGCGGCCCCCGAGCGGCCGTCCGCCGCGATTCCAAGGAGCCGATCGATGCGTCACCGCCTGTTCTCCCGTGCCGTCCCCCTGGCCCTCGTGGCCGTGCTGAGCCTGGGGGCCTGCGGCTCCGAGGGCGACGACGACACGAGCGACACGTCGACCACCCAGGGTGCGACGCTGTCGCTGCGCGTCACCGAGGACGGGGTCACCCCCAACGGGGAGCTCGTCAAGGTCGGGACCGGCGAGGAGATCACCGTCGAGATCGACGCCGACGAGGCCGGCAGCTTCCACATCCACTCCACGCCCGAGCAGGAGATCGAGTTCGACGCCGGCGAGTCGACGCACACGGTGAGCTTCGACTCGCCGGGCAAGATCGAGATGGAGTCGCACGACCCGTCCCTGGTGGTCGCGATCTTCGAGGTCCGCTGACCACCGACCCTCACGCGCGCGGCCGCCGCCACTGACGGCGGCGGGCCCCCGCCGCCTCGACGGTGTCCGGGAAGACGGCGTCGACCACCTCACCGAGCCGCCGCCCCAGCGCGCAGTCGCCCAGGTCCACCAGGGCAGAGCCTGCCAGCAGCGCCCGGTCGGCGCTCGCCCTGTCGTCGGGCAGGAAGTGCAGCCCGCCGGCACGGGTGAACCCCTCGACCATCCCCGCCACGTCACGCTCGGACCAGCCCAGGCTCGGACGCATCCGGTTGACCACGACCCGGGTGGCGGTCCCCGGCGCCACCTGCTCGAGCTCGACGAGGCTGCGCGCCAGCCGGGCCAGTCCCACGGGATCAGCGGCGCCGACCACGACGACCTCGTCGGCCATCGCCAGCGCGGCCAGGGTGAGGGCGTTGCGGCCGGGGCGGCCGCCGAGGTCGCTGCCCGGGTCCTCCTCGACCGCGAACCCGGTGTCGATGACCACGTGCGAGCGCAGCGTCGCGGCGTCCACGACCTGCTCGAGGTGGGCGGGGCGGACCTCGCGCCACCGGTCGGCGCGCGGCAGCCCGGTGACCACGCCCAGGTGGGTCCCGACGGCCCGTACGGCGGCGCCCCACCGCTCCTCCAGCGCACCCGAGGCCGCCAGGCGGGAGACCTGGAGGAGGCCCGAGACCTCGTCGAGAACGCCGAGGTGCTGGGCGACCGAGCCGCCGTACGGGTCGGCGTCCACCACCAGGCAGACGGAGCCGCGCCGGGCCACCTCGGCCGCGAGGTTGGTGGCCACCGTGGTGCGGCCGGGGGCGCCGGTGGGGCCCCACACAGCGACCACCTTGTTGTGGCTGCGCCCCAACGCCGCCGCGTCCTCCGGGCCGTGCACCCCGGACGGTGCGGGGCGGACCCGGGTGTCCGCGACGTCCTCGACCGAGGTGACCGCCTGGGCCACCTCGGCGAGGGTGGTCCCGTCGAGCACGACCGCCACGTCCAGCCGGGCCGCCCGGTCACGCACGCCGGGAGCCGTCGCCGACTCCTGGGTCACCGCCACCGGGCGCACCTGGTGGCGCCGCAGGTGCTCGATGCTGGCCGGGTCGAGGCCCGGCGCCTCCAGCGACACCAGGGCGACGTCGGCCTGCCCGCTGGTGGCGGTGGCCAGCAGGTCGTCCACGTCCATGCAGCGCCGGAGCACGACCACACCCGGATGCACGTCGAGGCTGGTGAGGGCCTCCGACTCCCAGTCGGCACCGGCCGCCAGGACCAGTACGCAGATCACCGGCTCACCCCTGCGCGACGAGGCGTACGGCGTCGCCGCCGCTCGCGGCCAGCAGCACCTCGAGGGCGTCAGCGTCCGCCTCCGTCACCCCCACCACGACCTGACGCCGCCCGGTGACGGACCCGAAGGTCTCCCGCGGCGAGGGCAGGTCGAGGACGGCGACGTCGCTGAGGACCTCCTCCGCCCGGTCGCGGCGGGTGCCGGATCCCCCGACCACCCACACGTCGACCAGCGAACCGCGCACCACGTCCGTGGGCACCTGGTCGCTGGCCACCGCCAGCGACACCTGCAGCCGACCCTCGACGGCGGCGGCACCGAACGCCTCCCGCGGCACCAGCTCGCCGCTGCCGACGGCACGGGTCAGGTGCAGCTCGTCGGGAAGGGGTTCGGCGACGAGCAGGTAACGCCCCTGCTCGTCCCCGGAGAACCGCACCGCGGTGGCGACGAGGTCGTCCGGGGTGACCTGCTCGCCCGCCCAGAGGTCACGGGCCACCGCCCAGACCTGGACCGAGTCGTCGGCAGCGGCCAGCACCCGGGCGCCGGCGACCACCGACGCC
>NZ_JBJEHY010000209.1:0-8145 GCF_051876515.1 Nocardioides sp.
AGCCTGCTCGACGAGATCGTCGACGCGTTCGCCTCGCGCGACGGTGCCGCCGTGTTCGGTGTGGTCGACAAGGTGATCGAGACCGGCCAGGACCCGCGACGCTTCACCGAGGACCTGCTGCGCCGGCTCCGCGACCTCGTCATCGTCGCCGCGGTGCCCGACGCCCCGGCCTCCGGACTGATCGACGTGCCGCAGGACGCCGGCGAGCGGCTGGTCGCCCAAGCGGCCCGCTTCGGCGGTGTCGAGCTGAGCCGTGCCGCCGACATCATCGCGGCCGGCCTCACCGAGATGCGGGGCGCCACGGCGCCGCGCCTGCTGCTCGAGCTGCTCTGCGCGCGCGTGCTGCTGCCCGGCGCCGACAACACCAGCGACGGTGTGATGGCACGGCTGGACCGCCTCGAGCGCCGCATGGAGATGCCCGGTGGGCTCTCCGCCCCGTCCGCCCCGGCCGCCCGGCCGCACGGCGTCGAGTCCGTGCGCCCGGAGGCGGCCCGTCCCGAGGCCGGACGTCCCGAGTCCACGCGACCCGCGCCCGCGCAGGAAGCTCCGGCCCACCCGCAGGCTGGCCCCGTCCAGGCGGCACCCACTCCTCCGCCGGTCGAGCCCGCCCGCAGCGAGCCTCCCCGCACCGAGCCTCCCCGCCGGGAGGCCCCGCAGATCCAGCCGCCGCGTCCCGCGGACCCGGACGGGCCCGTGCCGCCGCCGAGCTTCGGCGACCCCGGAGCAGCGGCGCCGCCCTCGTGGGACGACGCCCCGGTGCGCCCGCCGTCGTTCGACGACCCGACACCGCCGCCGGACTTCGGAGCGCCGGTGCCGCCCGTCGCCTCCGCCGACCCGGTCCCGCCCGCCCCGGTCCCCGCAGCCCCGCAGCAGTCGGCGCCCGCCGGGGCGTACGACCAGGGGCCGGCCCAGCAGAGCCCCGGACAGCAGGCCCAGCCTGCCGCCGACGCGACGCCCGCCCCGACGCTGAGCCTGGTCGACGTACGGCGCCTGTGGCCCGACGTCCTCGACGCGGTCAAGAGCCGTCGCCGGCTGGCGTGGATGATCCTCACCCAGAACGCCCAGGTCGTCGACGCGGACTCCCGCACCCTCACGCTCGGCTTCTCCAACGCCGGTGCCCGCGACTCGTTCGTCGGCGGCGGCTGCGACGAGATCCTCCGCGACGCCGCGATCGACGTGGTCGGCGTCCAGTGGAAGATTGACACCCTCGTCGACCCCAGCGCCCGGCCGTCCGGCGAGCCCGTGGTGACGCGTGCCGCCCAGTCGCACCAGCCCAGCCAGGCGTACGACGCCCCGCCCACGGACCAGTGGTCGCCGCCGGCGCCGGATCAGTCGTCAGGACCCGCGCCCGACTGGAGCCAGCAGCCGGAGTCCGGTCAGGCCGCACCGGCTGAGCCCGCGGCTCCGCCCGCACCCCCGTCGTCGAGCTCGGAGTCGGGCGGGATCGCGGTGGCCCGCGAGGCGCTGTCGCAGATCCAGGCCGGGGGAGCGACCCAGGAGGCCGAGGAGGTCCGCTCCGCCGACGACGACGCGCACCCCGACGACACCGTCCTCGACTCCGGCGGTCTCGACTCCACGGCACTGCTCGAGCAGACCCTCGGCGCCCAGGTCATCGACGAGATCGAGCACACCTGAGTCGGCCGCCCGACCGACGCACCACCCACCCAGCCCACCAGGAGCACCGATGAGCCAGAACCCGTTCGACGCCCTCTCCGGCGGCGGCTTCGACATGAACGCCCTGCTCGAGCAGGCCCAGCAGATGCAGCAGCAGATCGCCGACGCGCAGGCCGGTCTGGCCAACAGCACCGTGACCGGCTCCGTCGCCGGCGGCGCGGTGACCGTGGACGTCAACGGTCTGGGCGAGCTGACCGGGGTCACCCTCTCCGAGGGGGCCGTCGAGTCGACCTCCGCCGAGGACCTGGCGGACCTGGGCGACCTGATCGTCGCCGCGTACCGCGACGCCCGCGCCAAGGCGGACGCGGCCGCCTCCGAGGCGATGGGGCCGCTGGCCGGCGGTGCCGGTCTCGACAGCTTCCCCGGTCTGGGCTGATCGCGTGTACGAAGGCGTCGTCCAGGACCTGATCGACGAGCTGGGCAGGCTGCCCGGCGTGGGTCCCAAGAGCGCGCAGCGGATCGCGTTCCACATCCTCCAGGCCGACCCGGCCGACGTGAAGCGCCTCTCCGACGTGCTCGTCGAGGTCAAGCAGAAGGTGAAGTTCTGCTCGATCTGCTTCAACGTCTCCGAGGACGAGCAGTGCCGGATCTGCCGCGACCCGCGTCGCGACGGCACCGTCCTGTGCGTCGTGGAGGAGTACAAGGACGTCGTCGCCATCGAACGCACCCGCGAGTTCCGCGGCCGGTACCACGTCCTCGGCGGGGCCATCTCGCCGATCGACGGCGTCGGCCCCGACCAGCTCAACATCCGCGAGCTGATGCCGCGCCTGGCCGACGGCACCGTCACCGAGGTCATCCTCGCGACCGACCCCAACCTTGAGGGCGAGGCGACCGCGACGTACCTCACCCGTCTGCTCTCGCCGATGGGGCTGCGCGTCACCCGGCTGGCGAGCGGCCTGCCCGTGGGCGGCGACCTCGAGTACGCCGACGAGGTCACGCTCGGGCGCGCGTTCGTGGGGCGCCGCTCCGCCGACGCCTGAGCCGTACGCGGCGCCCGGCCGCAGCCGTACGGCCGGCGTGTCCGCGCCCGTGAGATGTGGGGCGGGCCGCCACGGCCCGACACGTAGAATCGCCGGGGGCCGTCCGCGACGAGGCGGGCACGCCCCCGTCCATCACTCCAGCGAATCCCCCAAGGAATCATCGTGGGCATTGTCGTGCAGAAGTACGGCGGCTCCTCGCTCGCCGACGCCGACAGCATCAAGCGGGTCGCACGCCGCATCGTGGACAACAAGAAGGCCGGTCACGACGTCGTCGTGGCGGTCTCCGCGATGGGTGACACGACCGACGACCTCCTCGACCTGGCCAACGGCGTCTCGCCGCTGCCGCCGGCCCGGGAGATGGACATGCTGCTCACCGCCGGTGAGCGCATCTCGATGGCGCTGGTCGCCATGGCCATCTCCGACCTCGGCTACACGGCGCGGTCGTTCACCGGTTCGCAGGCCGGCGTGATCACGGACGACGTGCACGGCAAGGCCAAGATCATCGACGTGACGCCCGGCCGCATCACCTCCGCGCTCGAGGACGGCCACATCGTCATCGTCGCCGGGTTCCAGGGTGTCAGCCAGACGACCAAGGAGATCACCACGCTCGGTCGCGGCGGCACCGACACCACGGCCGTGGCCCTGGCCGCCGCGCTGCAGGCCGACGTGTGCGAGATCTACACCGACGTCGACGGCGTCTTCACCGCCGACCCCCGCGTGGTCCCGGCGGCGCGCAAGAAGGACAAGGTCTCCTTCGAGGAGATGCTCGAGCTGGCCGCGGCCGGCTCCAAGATCCTGCACCTGCGCTGCGTGGAGTACGGCCGCCGCTACAACATCCCGATCCACGTCCGCTCGTCGTTCAGTCAACTGCAAGGAACCTGGGTCGTGGACGACCCGACCGAGGGAGGCACCATGGAAGCCCCGATCATCGCCGGCGTCGCGCACGACACCAGCGAGGCCAAGATCACCGTCGTCGGCGTGCCCGACCAGGTCGGCGAGGCTGCCCGCATCTTCGACGCCCTCGCCGAGGCCCAGATCAACCTCGACATGATCGTCCAGAACGTCTCGGCCGCGGCGACCAGCCTCACCGACATCTCGTTCACGCTGCCCCGCACCGACGGTCAGACCGCCATGTCGGCGCTGTCCAAGCTGCAGGCCGAGGTCGGCTACGAGAAGCTCCTGTACGACGACAAGATCGGCAAGGTATCGCTGATCGGTGCGGGCATGCGCTCGCACCCCGGCATCACCTCGAAGTTCTTCGCCTCCCTGGCGGCCGCCGGCGTCAACATCGGCATGATCTCGACCTCGGAGATCCGTATCTCCGTCGTCGTCGACGAGTCCCAGGTCGACCAGGCCGTGCGCGCCACGCACACCGCCTTCGACCTGGACGCCGACGAGGTCGAGGCCGTCGTGTACGGAGGGACCGGCCGATGAGCTCCCGTCCCGTCAACATCGGCGTCGTCGGCGCGACCGGTCAGGTCGGCGTCGCGATGCGCCAGATCCTGCTCGAGCGCAACTTCCCCGTCGGCGAGGTCCGCTTCTTCGCCTCGGCCCGCTCGGCCGGCAAGGAGATCGCGTTCGGTGACCGTACGGTCGTCGTCGAGGACGCGGCCACCGCCGACCCGACCGGTCTCGACATCGCGCTGTTCTCGGCCGGGGCCACCACGTCCCGCGCCCAGGCGCAGCGGTTCGTCGACGCCGGCGTGATCGTCATCGACAACTCCTCGGCGTTCCGCAAGGACCCGGCGATCCCGCTGGTCGTCTCCGAGGTCAACGCCGAGGCGATGGACGACGTGATCGCCGCCCGCCGCGGCATCGTCGCCAACCCGAACTGCACCACGATGGCCGCGATGCCGGTCCTCAAGGTGCTGCACGACGCGGCCGGCCTCAAGCGCCTCGTGGTCTCGACGTACCAGGCCGTCTCCGGCTCCGGAGTCGCCGGCGTCGAGGCCCTGGCCGGCGGTGTCGAGGCCGCGGGTGACGCCCGCGGCCTGGCGTACGACGGCAGCGCCGTCCCGTTCGGTGACCCCGCCCCGTACGTGGAGACCATCGCGTACAACGTGCTGCCGCTGGCCGGCTCGATCGTCGACGACGGCCTCAACGAGACCGACGAGGAGCAGAAGCTCCGCAACGAGTCCCGCAAGATCCTCGGCATCCCCGAGCTCAAGGTGTCCGGCATCTGCGTCCGCGTGCCCGTGTTCAGCGGCCACTCGCTCGCCGTCAACGCCGAGTTCGACTCCGCCCTCACCCCCGACAAGGCCCGCGAGCTGCTCGCGGACGCCCCGGGCGTGACGCTCGAGGAGATCCCGACCCCGCGCAAGGCCGCCGGCCAGGACCCCTCGTACGTCGGTCGCATCCGCGCCGACGAGGGCGTCGACGGCGACCGCGGTCTGGCGCTCTTCATCAGCAACGACAACCTGCGCAAGGGCGCCGCCCTCAACACGGTGCAGATCGCGGAGATCGTCGCCAGCAAGCTCTGAGTCGTACCGCTCCTCAGCGAGGGCCGGATCCCACACGGGATCCGGCCCTCGCTGCGTTCGTGGGCCCTTGGGCCGCCGTGGGGCTCTGGCCGGGGGCCTCGGCCGGAGGGGCTTGGGCGGGTGTGCCTGCGGCCTGCGTACCCACGCGCGCCCGGCCATCTTGTCTCGCGCAGTTGCGGTCCGTTTCGCGACGGCATGCCGTACGGCCAGAGGGTGTAAACGCGCGTTACAAGAAGGGGGAGGGGAGGCGGTAGGGGTGGGCCATGTGTGGCGGCGGTCACATGGTCCTTTCGGGTGGTTTCGCATCTCGGGGGATGCGTTCCATACCGACGGTCTCCTACCGTCGGTATGTGTCCCTCGGGAGGACGGACACGCAGACGGTGGCACCAGGTGTCACCGGCCCTCTCTCGGGGCCCCTTCGATGACGTGGTCGTCGGGTGCGAGGCACGGCACGACCGTCAGGTCAGTGCGGGAGGTCGGCCACCCGGCCGAGCTCGTTGTCGCGCCCGTTCGGTGCGCGATTTCGACAACAGGGAGAGAGATCCACATGAAGGACCTGCTTGAGCGTCTGGCCAAGGCCCGCGCTGCCCGCGAGGAGAACCGCGAGTCCGGCTTCTCCATGATCGAGCTCATCGTCGTGATCGCGATCATCGGCATCCTGATCGCCGTCGCCATCCCGGTGTACGGCAACATCCAGCAGACCGCCAAGGACAACCAGCTCAAGAACGCCGCCGCGACCGAGTCGGCGAGGTTCGCTGCGTCGATCGCGACGGCAGGGGCGACGCCGGCGATTGCCACCGCGACTGACGACATCACGTTCGTGCTCGTGGCGCCGGCTTCTGCCGCGGCCGCGGACCTGACGAACTACTGCGTCCGGGCCGAGCCGGTCGCTTCTGGTGCCCTGAAGGACGGTGTTCCGGCCGAGTCCGGCCCTGGCTGCTGATAGACCGCCGCGACCCTGGCCGGCCCTCGCCCCCCGCGGGCCGGCCAGGTTCGCGGCTCTTGCTGCACCGTACCTGTGGAGGGAGGACACGTGGAGCGCACCGCGACCCGTACCGCCGACGACCGTCGGCTCCCGCGCCAACCCCTGGGCACACCCCTCCGACAGGAATCCCTCCGGCGCCCGGCCACTGCCCCGACCGGCCTGCCCCACGACCCGCAGGCCGGGCTGAGCCTGGTCGAGGTGATCGTGGCGATCTCCCTGCTGGGGATCTTCGCGATCGTCTTCGCCCCCGTGCTCTACCACGGTCTGGGCATCACCTCGAGCCAGGCGACGGTGGCGTACTCGGCCCAGCGGGCGTCCTCGTACATCGACGACGCCCGGGCCGCGACCGCAGCCTCGTCGTCGTGCGCGGCGCTGCTGGCCGCCACCTCTGGCGCCAGCCCGACGATCAGCACCGACCCGCGCCAGCAGCGGGTCAAGGTCAGCGGCGCCGTGCAGGGCTGCGAGACGACGCCCACCGTGCCGACCGCCGTCACGCTCACCGTCACCGCCTGCCGTCCCGCCGCCGCGTCCGCGGACACCGCGGCCTGCGCGTCGGGTGACCGGACGCTGACCGTGGTCAGCACCAAGATCCTGGTGCGGGGGTGAGCGCGGTGAGGACCCCGGCCGTACGCCCCCGCCGCCGCGACGAGCGCGGCGCGGTGCTCGTCGAGATGGTGATCGCCCTGGCCCTCACCTCGGGCGTGCTGGTGGTCGCCACGATGCTCTTCATCACCGGCCTGCGCGGCAACAGCCAGGTCACCTCCACGACCCAGGCGACGATGCAGGCCCAGGGCGTCGCGCAGGGGATCGAGCTGGCCGTCCGCAACGCCCGCCGCATCTCCCTCGAGAGCTGCGCGTCGGTCAACACCGACTGCACCAAGGTCACGGTGTGGACGACCCTCGGCGGAGACCGTACCTGCCAGGTCTGGACGGTCTCGACCGGCGCTGAGGGGACCGTCCAGACCGCCCGGGGCACGACGACCCCCGCAACCACCACCGCGTTCGGCACGGGGACCCCGGGAGCGACGCTCTCGTTCCCGTCGGCTGCGCTCAACGCCGGCGGCAAGGTCGTCGGCCTCTCGTACGTGGTCACGTACCCCTCCGACACCAAGCCCGTGCGCGTGAGCGGAACCGTCCGCAGCCGCACCCCCCGCGACACGACCTCGCCCACCACGTGCGGCCTGCCCGCCTGAGACGCAGGAGACGAGATGCTGAGACGACTTGACGAGTTCCTCCACCGGAGCTCCCGTGCCCACGACGAGCGCGGGGCCGCCATGCCGATCGTGGTGATGGTGGTCCTGGTCGGCTTCCTCGTCTCCAGCGCCATCGCCACCACGACCCTCGGCTCGGTGCGCCAGACCACGCACGGCCGCAGCAACGTGCAGGCGTTCGCCGCGGCCGAGGCGGGCCGCGACTCGATGGTCGCCGGCATCTCGCAGGCCGTTCCCTCGTGCCCGAGCAGCACCGGCACGATCACCGGAGCCAGCTGGTCGGTCGAGCTGTTCTACGTCCCCGGCACCACGCTGCCGAGCGGGACCACGTACGCCGCCGACGGGACCCCGCAGCCCGCCGCCGCCTGGACGCCCGTCACCTGCGACGGCCTCGCCGCCGCGGCGGCCGGTGACTACACGGTGGTCGTCGCGGCGACCGGCGTGGCCACCATCGACGGCACGACCCGCGTCCTCGACGCGGTCCACCCGTTCCACGTGGAGCCCCCGGACAACTCGATCGTGGGCACCGTCCAGGGGCCCTTCGTCCTCGGCAGCGCGGGCACCGGCAGCGTCGGCACCCCGGCCTGGTCGGGCGGTCCGCTGGTCATCTCAGGGCCTCCCGGGCAGACGAACTTCACCTGCGGCGGCACGCTGGCGCAGCCCACCGTCGTGGACGCGGACGTGTACCTCCTCAACGGCGACGCCGAGTTCCCCGGAGCCGGGTGCCACATCACCGGTGACCTGTACGTCCAGCGCGACATCAGCGTCTCCGGCCGCCCGTCGCTGGGCGGCGTCCTGGGCGGCGACAACCGGCA
>NZ_JBJEHY010000209.1:8245-23687 GCF_051876515.1 Nocardioides sp.
GGTGGCGCGGTCACCCTGACCGACTCCCCGGTCTCCGGAGCCGTACGCACCAACGGCGCGGTGCAGGCCACCAACTCCACGATCACCGGCAAGGTCACCTCGCTCGCGCAGGGCGTGACGCTCACCAACTCCGGCTCCGGTGAGATCGTGGCCAAGGGCAACGTGACGACGAGCGGGACCGTACCGATCACCGGACCGGTGAGCGCGGGGGGCAACGTGGTCCTCACCACCAACGTGTCCGGCGACGTCGCCGCCAGCGGCACGATCAACGCTGCCAACGTCATGATCAGTGGAGCGGTGTCGTCCTCGGCCACCGGCTCCGAGTTCGTCGTCACGCTGGTGGACTCGGTCGTCGGCGGGACGGTGCAGACCAGCGGAGCAGGCGTGCAGGCGACCAGGGTGACACTCAACGGCGCGACCACCGCCGGCGGCCGTGTCTCCCTGACCGGACCGGTCACCACCAAGGCCATCAGCAGTACGGGGCGCATCGACGCCACCGGTGGGGGAACGTTGGGTGGAGACCTGACCACGAGCACGACCGCGACCGCCAGCCCGGCGGTGAGCATCACCGGGATGACCGTCAACGGATCCGTGCGGGCGAACCAGCTCGTCCGCCTCCTGGGCCGCAGCACCGTCAACGGGAGCGTCGAGTCCGCGGGGAACGTCGAGCAGACCGGGGGCCGGGTCACCGGCCGGGTGCTCGCCAACGGCTCCTACACCGGTACCCCGTCCACCGGCATCCAGGTGGACAAGTCGGTCATCGCCGGTGGCTCCGTCACGATCCAGAACGACACCGCCGACAACGCCACCCTGATCGGGGACGGCACCGCCGACCCGTCGATCTGGGCCGGCGGCAAGGTCACCCTGCGGGGGACCAAGGAAGCGATGACCACCGTGCGCGGCAAGGTCACCGGGCACGTGCGCTCCACCTCCAGCGCTCCGGCCATCGAGGTCCAGCGCACCTGGACGGTCACCGGGCAGCTCCAGGCCTCAGGGGCCAAGGCCACCCCCGAGACCTGCGGCGGCGAGGCGATCTGCTCGGAGGCGCAGAAGCTCAAGGACGCGGCCATCCCTGCGACTCCGGACGTGTACGGCTGCCGGCTGAAGGGGACGTCCCTCTGGTACACGTCGACGTACCCGACGAAGGCGGCGTGCGAGGCAGCCCCGTGGTACGACGGCAAGTGCCTGGCCAACTGCGAGTGGGTTGTGCGCACCCCGGGAACGCCGTACGTTCCGCCGGTCTACTGGCCCGCTGCCGCCACCGGCGCTGGCGCCGCTCCGACGGGCACCCGTCCCACCGCGCCCACGGCCACGGTCGCGGTACCCGCCGTGACGGTCACCATCCCCACCTCCATCGCGGGCGTCGACATCCCGCCGCCCGTCCCGGAGGCGCCCTCGGAGAACGACCTGACCGGGATCGACGGTGGCATCGTGCTCGACCAGGGCCACTGGCTGGACCTGGGCTACGAGGAGGTCAAGGCCGCGGCCGTCGAGTCGGGGTACACGAACGCGCTCACCTTCAGCGGCACCGACTGCAAGCGTGGCTGGGGCGGGATCACCGACAGCAAGGCCGAGCGGGACATCGCGAACGCGCTCACCCAGACCGGCCAGAAGTACCTGATCGACACGACGGGGTGCGCCGACCCGTTGACCGACGTGGTCGCCCTGCGCCGGGTCAACAGCGACGCCGTGCTCCTGGTGAAGAACTACGAGGTGGCCCTGAGCAGCTTCCTCGCCACCAACGGGACGCCGACCTCGCCGCGCCGCATCTACGTCATCCAGCCCGACAGCCAGTTCGACCGCGACCCGACCTGCAACAACAACAACGCGCCGGGCAACACGCAGGCCGCGGAGCAGACGGGCCGCAGCCGGTTCAAGTTCAGCTCGTCGTACGGCCGGGACAGCATCCACACGATGTACTACTCGCCGTGCGGCATGGGCGGCATCGGCGGCAACACCAACCTGACTGACATCTACGGCCAGGTCCTGATCGGGGCCTCGAGCTCGGCCGAGTTCGTCCAGTTCTTCTGCCGGCCGATGGCGCTGGGCAGCCGCCCGCTGTTCAACCTCACCTGCGACCTGCCGCAGCCGGCCTCGGACGTCGACGGCACCGGCGGCGTGAAGTCGTACCTGCTGGGTGCCGCGACCGTGCAGACGGAGCCGTGAGTGAGCGCATCGGTCCTCGTGGTCGCGCTCGCCGCCCTGCTGGGCGTGGTGATCGGCTCCTTCCTCAACGTCGTCGCCCTGCGGGTGCCGGCGGGGGTCTCCCTGCTCCGGGAGAGCCGCTGCCCCGGGTGTGACACCCCGGTGGCGTGGCGGCACAACGTGCCCGTGCTGGGATGGCTGGTGCTGCGTGGGCGCTGCGCGACGTGCGGCACGTCGATCCCGGGCCGGTACCCGCTCGTCGAGGCGGTCACGGGTCTGGCGTACGCCGGCGGCACCGCCCTGTGGTGGCACCGGCTCCCGTACGCGGACCTGCCGCAGGCCTCCGACTGGGTCGTGCTGGCCGCCTTCGGGGTCTTCGTCTCGGCGGGGATCGTCCTGACCCTCATCGACCTCGACACCCAGCGCCTTCCCGACGTGGTCGTGCTGCCCAGCACCGTCGTCACCGCCGTGCTGCTCACCCTCGCCTGCCTGCTGGGCGCCGGCTGGGAGCGGCTCGCGCACGCAGGCATCGGCGCGGTGGGGCTGTGGGCCTTCTACGCCCTCGTCCGCCTCGTCCGCCCCGACGGGATGGGCGGCGGCGACGTGAAGCTGGCCGTCCTCGTCGGCGGCTGCCTGGGCTGGGTCGGCTGGGGCGCGCTGTTCGTCGGCGCCCTCGCGGCCTTCGTCCTCGGCGGCGTCTTCGGCCTCGCCCTGCTGGCCCGCCGGCGCTCCGGCAGACGTACGACCGTCCCCTTCGGTCCCTGGATGCTCGGCGGCAGCTGGGTCGGGATCGTCGTCGGCCAGGCCGTCGGCGACGCCTACTGGCGCCTCGCCGGGCTCTAGCCCCGTACACAGATGACCCCCCGAACCACAGCAAGCAAGGAGTGACGGCCATGTCCAGCAGATCGATCGTCGGCCTCGAGATCGCCGAACGGTGGGTGCGTGGCGTCGAGCTGGTACGCCCCGGCTCGCGGCGTCCGACCGTCCGCGCCGTCGGCGAGGTCTCCCTGCCGCCCGGCGCCGCCCGCGACTCGGAGGTCCTCGACAGCGAGGCCGTCTCGGTCGCGCTGAGGCAGCTGTGGGTGCGTGCCGGGTTCGGCTCCAAGGACGTCGTCGTCGGCGTCGGCAACCGCCGCATCATCGTCCGGGAGCACGTCGCCCCGGCGCTCCCGCTGTCCCAGATCAAGCAGGCGCTGCGCTACCAGGTCCAGGAGCTGCTGCCGGTCCCGGTCGACCAGGCGGTGCTCGACTTCTACCCCGTCGAGCCCACCCGCACGGCGTCCGGCGAGGACGGCGTCCTGGGGCTCCTGGTCTCAGCCGTGACCGCCAACATCGACGGCCTGCTGGGCGCCGTCACCGGAGCCGGGCTCAACGTCGCCGGTGTCGACCTCGCGCCGTTCGGCCTGGCCCGGGCCGCCGCCCGCGTCGCCAAGCCGGGCGTGCCCACCCTCGTCGCCCACGTCGGCGCAGCCACGTCGTGGTTCGTGGTCGTCCAGGACGGGGTGTCCCGCTTCGTACGCATCGTCCCCGGCGGCGTGCCCGTCGCGCGTCCCGAGGAGCAGGCGACCGGGTGGGACGCCCTGGCGCGCCCCGACGACCTGCTCGCGCACGCCGGCGCCAACGGCGTCCAGCCCTCCGCCCTCAGCCCGTTCCCGTGGGCCGCCGGGGGCGCCGACGCCGCGTCCGGCACGACCGTGGCGGGATCCGGCGACCCGGTGCGCGACTTCGTCGCCGTCTTCACCGAGACGCGCGACTTCTACGAACGGGCCCATCCGGGCAAGCCCGTCGGGCAGGTGCTGCTCACCGGTGAGGGGGCGACGCATCCCGACCTGGCCGCCCGGCTCGACGCGGTCTCCGACGTCGACGTCGTCGCGTTCGGCCTGTCCGACGCCTTCGACGTCGCCGCCCAGCCCGAACCTGTCCAGGACCGCGCCGCCCTCAGCGCGGCCGGCATCGCCGTCGGAGGTGAGGCGTGATGGCTCTGACACTGACCTCGCGGGAGCCCGCGATCGTGTACGGCGCCCCGCCGCGCGTCGATCTGCTGCCCCCTGCGGAGAAGGATCGGCGGTCGCTGGCCCAGCTCAAGCGTCGCTGGGTGCTGGCCGTGCTGGCCGTCCTCGGTGCCGCGGCCCTGGTGGTCCTGGCGGCCCTGGCGCTCCGGTTCCAGGCCAGCCTGTCGGTGGGTGCGGCCGAGGACCACCGGGCCGAGCTGCAGAGCGACCTGGCCCAGTACTCCGACGTCTCCGGGCTGGTCTCGGAGCGGGACGCCCTCGTCGGCAAGCGGGCCCAGGCCATGGCCGCGGACATGAGCTGGACCAAGCCGTACCGGCTGCTCGCCCCGGCCCTGCCCAACGGGGCCCGTCTCACCGGCTTCTCCGCCGCCTCCGGCGGCGAGGCGTCCGCGGACCCGGCCGACCTGGGGCTCAAGGCCGTCGTCACGGTCTCCTCCGGCCGGGCCATCGACCAGGCCATCGTCCTGGACGCGTTCGCGCAGGTCGAGCACGTCGCCGACGTCGACATGCTCGGGCTGGAGCAGGCCGAGGGCGTCTACACGTACCGGATCTACGTCGCCTTCGACCAGGGCATCTACAACAAGCGGTTCCAGACCGGCGCGGCAACGCAGGAGGACGGCCAGTGAACAAGCAGACCACCACGCTCGCGGGCGTCGCGGCGATCGTCGTCATCATCGCGGCCGCCGTGCTGCTGGGCGTCCTCCCGCAGCAGCGGGCGGCCTCCCAGGCGCGTACCGACGAGGCCGGTCTCACCCAGACCAACTCGCTGCTCAACGTCCAGCTGGCCTCCCTGGCCCAGCAGAGCAAGGACCGGGACGGACTGGACGCGGAGCTCGACGAGCTGCGCAGCCAGATCCCCGGCACCGCCGACCTGGCCAGCGTGACCCGGGTGATCGTCAACGCCCTCGCGTCGCCCGACGGCTCCGCCGGCGCGACGCTGGTGTCGATCACGCCCCAGGTGCCGCCGGTCGCGTTCACGCCCCGCGAGCAGCTGACCCGTGACGTCGGGGAGCCCGAGGTGCCGCAGACCCTGGTCGCCGAGACCACCGAGCCGCTGCCGGCCGGGACGTTCCAGGAGATCCCGCTGACCATCACGGCCACCGCCGTCGACGTGCCGGCCGCCTTCCTGTTTGTCGACCGGCTCAACACCGGGCCCCGGCTGCTGGCGGTGCACCACGTCCAGATCGTCCGCGAGGAGTCCGGCTCCGACAGCGCCGGAACGGTGAAGGTCGTCGTGGTGGGTGCCGCGTACCTGCAGCCCGGCGCCCAGCCGGCGACGGCCGGGTCCGCCGGGTGACGACGATGACTGAGTCCGAGGAGGCCGGTGACCGTACCCTCGCCCACGGACAGCTCCGCGTCGACCTCACCGAGGGGACCATCCCGGCCCGGACGATCCAGATGGTCCCGGCGGGGCTGTGCCGGCGCCACCAGGTGCTGCCCCTGAAGCTGGACGCCGGCCGCCTCATGCTGGCCATGGTCGACCCGCGCGACATCGTCGCCATCGACGACGTCGCCAGCGTCACCGGCCTGCAGGTCGTCTCCGTCCGGGCCACCGCCGAGGGGATGGCGTACGCGCTCGACCGCTACCTGCGCTCCGACGACGAGCTCGACGCGCTCCAGTCGGAGCTGCTGGTCACGGCCGAGGAGACGGAGGTCGACACCGGCCGCGACGTCGAGGACGACACCCCGATCGTCCGGTTCGTGAACCTGCTCATCGCGCAGGCGATCGCCGACCGCGCCTCCGACATCCACATCGAGCCCGGCGAGCGCGACGTGAAGGTGCGGTACCGCATCGACGGCGTGCTGCACGAGATGCAGGTCGCGGACGCCGCCATCAAGCACGGCATCGTCAGCCGGATCAAGATCATGGCCGAGATCGACATCGCCGAGCGCCGCAAGCCGCAGGACAGCCGCCTGACGGTGGTCCACGCCGGCCGTACGGTCGACGTGCGCGTCGCGACGCTGCCGACCGTGTGGGGCGAGAAGGTCGTCATGCGGATCCTGGACCACTCGGCCTCCGAGCTGGCCCTCGACGACCTGGCGATGAGCGAGCTCAACATCTCCCGCTTCACCGCCGCGATCTCACGGCCCCACGGCATGGTGCTGGTCACCGGTCCGACCGGGTCGGGCAAGTCGACCACCCTGTACACCGCGGTCTCCCACGTGAGCAGCCCCGCGATCAACGTCATCACCGTCGAGGACCCCGTCGAGCTGCGGCTCGAGGGGATCAGCCAGGTGCAGATCAACCCGCGCGCCGGGCTCACCTTCGCCAGCGCCCTGCGCTCGATCCTGCGCGCGGACCCCGACGTGGTCCTGGTGGGGGAGATCCGCGACCACGAGACCGCCGCGATCTCGGTCGAGGCGTCGCTGACCGGCCACCTCGTGCTCTCAACGATGCACACCAACGACGCGCCCAGCGCGATGACGCGGCTCACCGAGATCGGCGTCGAGCCGTTCCTGGTCGGTACGGCCGTCACCTGCGTGGTCGCCCAGCGCCTGGCCCGCAGGCTGTGCCAGCGGTGCAAGGTCCCGTACGTCGAGGACCTCGCGCTGGCGCGCTCGGTGGGCCTGCCGGTCGCCGACGACGCCGACGCGGGGCCCCAGCTGTACCGCGCCGCCGGGTGCTCGTACTGCGCCAACACCGGCTACCGGGGGCGCATCGCGCTGCACGAGATCATGCCGGTCAGCGAGGAGATCGAGCACCTGGTCGTCGAGCGCCGCCCCGCCTCGGAGGTACGCGCCGTCGCCGTCGCCGAGGGGATGGTCCCGCTGCGCGCGGACGGCCTGGAGAAGGTCCTGTCCGGACTCACCACGATCGAGGAGGTCCTCCGTGTCTCTGCCTGACCTTGACCGGATCCTGCGTACGGCCGTCGCCGCCCGCGCGTCCGACGTCCACCTGGCGCCCACCTCGCCGGCCCTGGCCAGGGTCGACGCCGAGCTGGTCCCGGTCGGCGGGGACACCACCCCGCTGGACCCCGACTGGCTCGAGGACACCCTCGTCGGGATCCTCCCCGAGGCCCAGCGCGACCAGTTCCACGTGCACCGCGAGGTGGACCTGTCGTACACGGTGCCGGGCGTGGCCCGTTTCCGCGTCAACATGTACCAGGAGCTGCGCGGCGTCGCGGCCGCCTTCCGACCCATCGCCGAGTCGATCCGGTCGCTGGACTCGATGAACCTGCCGCCGATCGTCAAGCAGCTCGCCATGCTGCCCCGCGGGCTGGTGCTGGTCACGGGAGCCACCGGCTCCGGCAAGTCGACGACGCTGGCGGGGATGATCGACGCGATCAACGCCGAGCGCAGCGTGCACGTCGTCACCGTCGAGGACCCGATCGAGTTCGTGCACACCAACAAGAGGGCGCTGATCAACCAGCGCGAGGTGGGTACGGACACCCGCTCGTTCGCGGAGGCGCTGCGCCGGGTGCTGCGCCAGGACCCCGACGTCATCCTCATCGGCGAGCTCCGCGACCTGGAGACGATGGAGGTCGCGCTGACCGCGGCCGAGACGGGCCACCTCGTCTTCGGCACCCTGCACACCCAGGGCGCGGCCAACTCGATCAACCGCATCGTCGACGCGTTCCCCGCCCACCAGCAGAACCAGGTGCGCGCCCAGCTCTCCGACACCCTCCAGGGCGTGGTCAGCCAGACCCTGCTGCGCCGGGCGAGCGGCACCGGGCGGGTCGCCGCGACCGAGATCATGGTCCGCACCAACGCCGTCGCCAACCTGGTCCGCGAGGGGCAGGTCTCGCAGCTCTACTCGGCGATCCAGACCGGGTCCACGTACGGCATGCACACCCTCGACCAGGACCTGCGGCGACTGGTCGAGAAGGGGGAGATCTCGATCCACGAGGCCCTGCGGGTGGTCGTGGACGCGACGGCGCTGGACAACGTGGTGGTCCGTCCCGAGGGCCACCTCGACTCCTGGTCCGCCCCCGTGCAGTCCCTGCAGAGTGCACTCCAGAGCCAGAGGTGACCTGACATGAGCGTGATGCACGAGTTCAAGTACGAGGCGGTCAACCCGGCCAGCGGGGAGGCGGTCAAGGGGTCGATGGAGGCGGGCAGCGAGGGCGCCGTCGTCAGCCGGCTGCGCGCGCAGGGCCTCACCCCTGTCACCGTGGCCACCGTCGACAAGACGGGCCTCAACCGGGACGTGAGGATCCCCGGCTTCGGCAACAAGGTGAAGCTGAAGTCCGTCGCGGTCTTCGCGCGGCAGATGGCGGCGCTGACCACGGCGGGCCTGCCGCTGATGCGGGCGCTCCAGCTGGTCGCCGAGCAGACCGAGGACAAGGTGCTCGCCAAGGGCCTGGCCCAGGTGGCGCGCGACGTCGAGGGCGGCCAGTCGTTCTCCCTGGCGCTGTCCCACCAGCCCACCGTCTTCCCGCCGCTGCTCACCAACGTGGTGCGCGTGGGCGAGTCCGGCGGCTTCCTGTCGCGGGCGCTGGAGTCGGTGGCGGTCACGTACCAGAAGGAGGTGGACCTGCGCGGCAAGGTGCGGTCCGCCATGACGTACCCGGCGATCATCTTCGTCATCGCCATCGTCGCGATGATCGGCATGGTGACCTTCGTGGTGCCCGTCTTCGAGAAGATGTTCTCCTCGATGGACGCCCAGCTGCCGCTGCCGACCCGGATCCTGGTGGGGATCTCCCACAACATGACGTGGATCCTGCCGCTGCTGGTCGTGGGACTGGTCGTCTTCGGCGGTTGGTGGCGCCTCAACAAGCACCGCGACCACGTCCGCAAGGTCAAGGACGGTCTGCTGCTGCGGCTGCCGGTGTTCGGGCCGCTGCTCAACAAGATCGCCATCAACCGCTTCGCGCGGAACCTGGCCATGATGCTCAACGCCGGCGTACCCATCCTCCAGGCCCTCGACATCGTCCGCTCGGTCGCCAACAACTGGCCGGTCGAGAAGGCGATCGAGGCGATCAGCGAGGGGATGCGGCAGGGTCGCTCCTTCACCTCGCCGCTCGCCGACCACCCGGTCTTCCCCTCGCTGGTGTCGCAGATGGTCGCCGTGGGTGAGGAGTCCGGCTCGCTCGGCGCGATGCTCGACAACGTCGCCGACTACTACGACATGGAGATCGAGCAGGCCACCGAGTCGCTGTCGAGTGCCATCGAGCCGCTGCTCATGGTCTTCCTCGGCGTCGTCGTCGGCGGCATGGTGATCGCGCTCTACCTGCCGATGTTCAGCCTGTACGACACGATGAACTCGCAGGGCTGAGGTCGTCGACCGGGTGGAGGAGTCTGTGGGTCATCCGGTGACCCGCAGACTCCTCGGCCTCGCGGCCCGACGCCCCAGAAACGGAAGAACTCCCGGATCCAGTGGATCCGGGAGTTCTTGCTGTCGGGCTGACAGGATTTGAACCTGCGGCCTCCTCGTCCCGAACGAGGCGCGCTACCAAACTGCGCCACAGCCCGATGCTCTTGCCGCATGACGGCACACGAGCAAGCGAAACCATACCCGAGGCGTCCGGCGCACCAGAAATCGCCCCCCGTGTACGGGACGCACCCGCCACGCGGGGTCAGCCGGTCGGCGGCGTCAGGGTGAGCAGGGTGGCCTCGGGCCGGCACGCGACCCGCAGCCGGATGTACGGGTTGGTGCCCAGGCCCGCGGAGACGTGCAGCCACGTCGAGCCCGCGTCGCCGGGGGTCGAGTCGGCCGGGTGGCGGTGCAGGCCGCGCGCGCGGGCGGGCTCCAGGTCGCAGTTCGTCGTCAGCGCCCGGCCTCCCGGCAGACACACCTGGCCGCCGTGCGTGTGGCCGGCGATCACGGCGTCGTACCCGTCGGAGGCGAACTGGTCGAGGACCCGCAGGTACGGCGCGTGGGTGACCCCGAGCCGTACGTCCGCGGCCGGGTCGGCGGGCCCCGCGACCCGGGCCAGGTCGTCGTACGACAGGTGCGGGTCGTCGACGCCGGCGAACGCGAACCGCAGCCCCGCCACCTCCAGGCCCCCGAACCCGTTGGTCAGGTCGAGCCAGCCCGCGCCGGTGAAGCGCTCCACCAGCGCCGGCCACGGCAGCTGCGGCACCTCGGTGTTGCGCTCGCCGTCGTCGGGCAGCAGGTACGCCAGCGGGTTGCGCATCCCGGGGGAGAAGTAGTCGTTGGAGCCGAGGACGAAGACGCCGGGGACGTCCAGCAGCCCGCCCAGCGAGTCGGCCACCACGTCGACCGAGCGGGCGTGGGCCAGGTTGTCGCCGGTGTTGACGACCAGGTCGGGCTCGAGCGCCGCCAGCGACCGCAGCCACTCCTGCTTGCGGGTCTGGTCGGGCGTCATGTGGATGTCGGAGAGGTGCAGCACCTTCAGCGGCTCCGCGCCCGGCGGCAGCAGCGGCAGGGTGACGTGCCTCAGCGTGTACTGCCGGGCCTCCCAGGCCGCGTACGCGGTCAGCGCCCCGCCGGCGAGGACACCGGCAGCGGCGGTACGGCGGAGCAGCGGGAGGACGGGCACCGCACAAGGCTCGCACACCGGCCCCAGAGGCGCGGGCGCGCTGCTACCTTCCGCCCATGACGAGACGGGCCCTGACGTGGGCCGCGGTGGTGGTGGCCAACCTGGTGCTCGGGGGCCTCCTCCTGTTTCCGCTGTGGATGCTGGCCCTGCTCGTGGACTTCTTCGTCCTCGGGCCGCTCGGCCTCACCGACCTGAGCGGGATGGTCGACGAGACCGCTGGCAGCGTGCTCGTGATGGCTCTCCCGTGGGTTCTGGCGGGTGCAGCCGGCTTCTGGCTGGCGAACCGGCTCCTGCAGCGCGTACTGCGGGTGAGGGGGGCGGCTGCCTGGGTGGTCGCCGTCGGGTGCGCGCTCCTCCCTGCCGCCGTGCTCCTGCTCGGTAGCCGCTGACGCGGGTCAGCGCGGCCGAAACGGTTCGACACGGCTGCCACAATGGAGCCATGAGTGCTCTCAAGGACCGTCTCCGTGCCGACCTCACCGCCTCCATCAAGGCGCGCGACGAGGTCCGCTCCTCGACCCTGCGCATGGTGCTGACCGCCGTCACCAACGCCGAGGTCGCCGGCAAGGTCGCCAAGGAGCTCACCGACGACGACGTCCTCGGCGTCCTGACCAGCGAGTCCAAGAAGCGTCGCGAGGCCGCCGTCGCGTTCGAGGAGGGCGGCCGCGCCGAGATGGCGGCCAAGGAGAAGGCCGAGGCCGCGGTGATCGCGGACTACCTGCCCGAGCCGCTCAGCGCTGAGGAGATCAGCGCGCTCGTGGCCGCCGCCATCGAGTCCACCGGCGCAGCCGAGCTCGGGATGAAGGGCATGGGCAAGGTGATGGGCGTCGTCACGCCGCAGGTGAAGGGCCGCGCGGACGGCGGCGTCGTCGCCGCCGAGGTGCGCAAGCAGCTCGGCTGACGCGTCAGGTCTCGACAGGCTCGACCACCGCGTCCCGGTGGTCGAGCCTGTCGAAACGCGTCAGTCCCTGCCGCGCCCGTCGCCGGGTCCGCGGCCGCGGTCCTTCTTCTTGTTCTTCTTGTCCGGCTTGGGCTTCACACCGGTCGACGGGTACAGCGTGATGGTGTCGCCGGAGCCGAACATCTCGTACGCGCCCGGGCTGGTCGCCGCGACGGTCCCCTCGGCGTAGCCGGAGTTCATCGCGTATCCCACGGTGACCTTGAAGCCCTTGGCCTCCAGCGTGCTGGTCGCCGACGAGATCGACATCCCACGTACGTCCGGGACGGCCGTCAGCACGCCCGCCACCTCGGTGCCGGCGGGCGCCACGAAGTCGTCGGAGGAGAGGTACTGGGTGATCGCCGACATCGCGTCACCCCACATCGGCCCGGCCAGGCCGGAACCGGAGGCGCTGGAGACGTAGCTGCCGCCGACGTACAGGCCGTTGAGCGAGCGCCAGTCGCCGTCGGCCTCGGCGCCCGCGATCATCGACGCGGTGGCCAGGTCGGGGGTGTAGCCCACGAACCACACCGACTTGTTGTCCTGGGTCGTACCGGTCTTGCCGGCCGAGTAGACGCCGGAGGGCCGGAAGCCGGAACCGAAGCCGCCCTCCATGACACCGCGCAGGATGTCGTTGACCGCGTCGGCGGTGGTCTGCGGCAGCACCTGCTCGCAGTCGGGCTTGTACTCGGCGATGACCTGGCCGTCGGCGCCCTGCACCTTGTCGACGGGGCGGGCCTCGCAGTGGATGCCGCGGTTGGCGAACGTCGCGTACGCCTGCGCCATCTCGACGGGGTTGGAGTCGCTGACGCCGAGGATCCACGAGGGGACCTGCTGGGCCTCGGGGATGTTGACGCCCATGTCCTCGGCCAGCTGCAGCGGCTCGCACATGCCGGTCCGGGTCTCGAGCTGGGCGAAGAAGGTGTTCACCGAGTTCTGGGTGCCGGTGTAGAGGTTGTAGGAGCCGTGCCCGGTCGAGTTGCTGACCGGCCAGCCGCTGCTGCCGTAGTACGGGCCGTCGCAGGTCTCGAACTCGGCGTCCGGGATGAACATCGACTGCGGGGAGTTGATCTGCGTGTTGAGCGGGATGCCCTGACGAATCGCGGCGGCCAGCACGAACACCTTGAACGTCGACCCGGCCTGGAAGCCGTTGGCGTCGCCGTACTGCTCGGGCACCGCGTAGTTGAGGTGCGTCTCGCCCTTCTTGCGGTTGGTGCCCATCGGTCGGGACTGCGCGATCGCGCGCACCGCACCGGTCTTGGGCTCCACCATCGCCAGGCCACCGACGGCCTGGTCGGTGGCGTACACGTGGTTGGAGACGGACTCGTCAGCAGCCTTCTGCATGCGCATGTCGAGGTTGGTGTGGATGGTGAGTCCACCGTTCTTGAGCTTGCGCAGGCGCTCGGTGGGGCCCTCGCCGAAGGCGGGGTCCTCCATCAGGTAGCGCACCACGTAGTCGCAGTAGAACTGCGCCTGCGACTGCTGGCAGCCGTTGGGCGAGTCCTCGATCTTGAGGCCCAGCTTCTGCTTCTTGAGCTTGGCCGCCTGCTCCTCGGGGATGACGCTCAGCTCGGCCATCCGGTCGAGCACCGTGTTGCGGCGGTCGAGCGCGCGCTCCTTGTTCTTCACGGGGTTGTAGCCGTTGGGGTTCTTCACCAGTCCGGCCAGCGTCGCGGCCTGCTTGACGTTGAGGTCCTTGGCGTTGACCGAGAAGTAGTGCCGCGCGGCGGCCTGGATGCCGTGCGCCCCGTCGCCAAAGTAGGCGATGTTGAGGTAGCGCTCGAGGATCCAGTCCTTGCTGTACTCCTCCTCCATCGCCACCGCGTACCGCAGCTCACGGAGCTTGCGCTCGTAGGTGTCCGCGGTCGCCTCGGCGCGCTCCTCCTCGCCGTCGGCCTGGTTGACCAGGGTCAGCTTCACCAGCTGCTGGGTGATCGAGGAACCACCCTGCTGCACCGCGCCACCGCCCGCCTGGTTGGTCACGAACGCGCGGATCGTGCCCTTCAGGTCGAGCGCGCCGTGCTGGTAGAAGCGGTAGTCCTCGATCGAGACGATCGCCTCGGTCATCCGCCGTGAGATCTGCGACAGCGGCACGCTGATGCGGTTCTCGTCGTACAGCGAGGCGATGAGGTCGCCGTTGACGTCGTAGATGCGCGTCTTCTGCGACAGGTCCTCGGTCTCGAGGTCGGCCGGCAGGTCGTCGACGCCCTTGGAGACGTCCTTGGCGACCACGCTCAGCACGCCCGCGAACGGGAGGGTGAGGCAGGCGACGAGCAGGCCCATCACGACGGCGACGGCCATCATGACTCCCAGGTGGGCGGCCACGCGTCGGGGCGTGCGCGCGTCCTGGTCGACGGGCGGTACGGGTGCGGACATGAGGTGCAGCCTACCGGGGCCCTTGTACCACTCCACCTTCGTTGGTGTGGGGCAATTGACAGGTCATGTAGTCCGAAATGACTATATGTTTTGGGCCGGGTGGTGGTGTCTAGACCGTCTGGGCTCGATTACTTTCGACGGAAGGGATGAATCAGCCGTCATGGGGGCGGCAGATCAGTCCCTGAGATCGTGGGGAAAAATCATGTGGGTCGAGGACTGGGCGCCGCGCGCGGCGTGCAAGGGCGAGACGCCGGACGCGCTGTTCGTGCGCGGAGCTGAGCAGAACAAGGCCAAGCAGGTGTGCAGCGGTTGCCCGGTGCGCACGGAGTGCCTCGCCGAGGCCCTCGACAACCAGATCGAGTGGGGCGTCTGGGGCGGCATGACCGAGCGTGAGCGCCGCGCCCTGCTGCGTCGCCGCCCGGGCACCTCCTGGCGCAACATCCTCGAGACCGCCCGCACCGGCAACGTGCCGGTCGACGCCTGATCCAGCCGTACAGCTGAGGGGCCGCTCCCGAGGCGGCCGCTGGGCCGCTCCCGAGGCGGTGAGGCGTGCCAGGTGCGCCTGGGCGCGGGTCCGGGCCGTGTTGTGGTCGACGCCTGCGTCATACGTACGCGCGTTCGGGAGTCGCGCGTCATACGCACGCGGCGTCGGGAGCCTCGCGTCATACGTACGCGGGATCGAAGGGCCTTCCGTCAGGCGTTTCCGGACCTATAGGTGCGGCTTCGGATGACGCAACCCGGGCGCCCACACGTTCGTACGACGCAACGCCCGTCAGAGTGGCGGTTCGGCCAGGCTCGCGCCGACGGCGCGCAACCCGTCGAGGTCGTGCACATCGTCGGCCATCGCGGGCACGACCGTGCACCGTACGCGCGGGTGCGCCGCGGTGAACCGTTCGCGCAGCGTCGTCTCGCGCGCGTGGATGCGCGCCCGGTCGGCGTGCAGGCGCAGCAGCCCGACGGTCGTGGCGTGCGCAGGGTCCTCGCCGAGCCGGTCGGCGGCCGCGACCGCCTCCTCAGCAGACAGGTCGCCGGCCGGCGGGGTGCTGGCCCGGTTGACGACCAGGCCTGCGAGCGGCATCTGGTCGTCGGTGAGGCGCTCCACGAAGTACGCGGCCTCCCGCAGGGCGTCCGGCTCCGGGGCCGCGACCACCATGAACGCCGTCCCGTCGGCCTGCAGCAGCGCGAACGTCTGCTCCGCTCGCGCCCGGAAGCCGCCGAACAGGGTGTCGAAGGCGGCCACGAAGGTCTGCATGTCGGTGAGCACCTGCGCGCCGAGGATCTTGTTGAGCGCCCCGGTGATCGCGCCCAGCCCCATCGTCATCAGCCGTGCGGGCCCCTTCGCGGGCGCCAGCAGCAGCCGGATGAACCGGCCGTCCAGGAAGCTCGACAGGTGCTCGGGGGCGTCGAGGAAGTCCAGCGCCGACCGGGCCGGCGGGGTGTCGACCACGATCAGGTCCCACCCGGCGGCCTCGTCCTTGCGCAGCTGGCCCAGCTTCTCCATCGCCATGTACTCCTGCGTGCCGGCGAAGGAG
>NZ_JBJEHY010000210.1:0-6235 GCF_051876515.1 Nocardioides sp.
CGTGCGCACGTTGCCGCGGACCGGCGCACGCAGGCCGTGGTGGCCGCACGTCGGACAGGCCCAGGCCGGGGCCGCCGTGGCGCACCAGCGGCATGCCGGCGGAGTCGTCGGGCCGGTGAGCTGCATGGGACCGGCACAGTGGGTGCACCGGGCGGGGGTGCGGCACTGCTCGCAGGCCAGCGCGGGGGCGTACCCCTGGCGCGGGGTCTGCACGAGCACCGGTCGCCCGTCGTCCAGGGCGGTCCGGATCGCGTCGCGCGCGACGCGCGGGAGCCTGGTCGCGATGGCGCGGTCCTCCGCGGGGACCACGTCGACCCGGACCCGTCGACGCACCTCCTCGCGGGGCACGTCCAGCGGCGCTGCGAAGCCCGAGGCGACCCACTGGTCCGCCTCGATGCTGCGGGCGAACCCGCCGACGAGCAGCCCCGCCCCCGTCTGCTCCGCACGCAGCCGCAGCACCTCGCGGGTGTGCGGGTACGGGGCGCGAGGCTCGTGGTGCGAGGGGTCGCCGTCGTCGAAGATGACGAAGAGCCCCACGTCGCGCACCGGGGCGAAGGCGGCCGAGCGCGTCCCCACCACGACGCGACGGGCCCCGCGCGAGACCGACAGGAACTCGGCGTACCGCTGGGCCGGTCCCACGTCCGCGCGGAGCACGGCGTGCTGGCCCTCCCCCAGCAGGTCGGTCAGGGCCGCGGAGACCCGGTCCACGTCGCGACCGTCGGGCACACAGACCACGGCGCCGCGGCCCGCCGCGAGCGCGACTCCGACCGCCTCGGCCACCATCGCCGGCCAGTCGTCGCCCGGGACCGCTCCCCACACCGCGTGCGGGGCAGAACCCTCGCCCAGGTGGCGGAAGAAGGCGTCGTGGTGGCGCACGTGTCCCCACCTCGCCGGTGCCGGCAGGGCCAGGAGCGCGGGAGCCGGCGTCGAGGCCACCCGCTCCGTCGTGGCGTGGCGCGGCGGCACCGCGAGGCGCAGCACGTCGGCCCGCACCCCGGCCCAGTGCTGCGCCACGAGGCCGCTCAGGGCTGCGATCTCGGGGCTGAGCACCGGCTCCGGGCTCACCACCCGCTTGAGGGGTTGCAGGCGGCCGTCGTGGGCGCTCTGCTCGCCCCGCCCCACCACGAACCCGGGCACCTCCTGCCCGGCGAACCTGACCTTCACCCGCGCGCCCGGGACGGCGGCATCCGCCATCGAGGCCGGGACTGCGTAGTCGAACGGGCGGTCGAGGTGGGCGAGCGGCAGGTCGAGCAGCACGCTCGCCACCGGGCGCTCAGCCGCGGGCTCCCACGACTGGGCGTTGCGGGCGCGGGTGGCCGCTGCCTTGGCCTGCGCGTCCGCGACGGCAGCACGGAGCCCGGGCAGCATCTCTGCCCCGGCGCCGTCGCCCGATGTGGTCATGAGGAGATTCCTAGCAGGAGCCGCCGACACGTCGAAGCCCTCCCCGCGACGGGCGGGGAGGGCTTCAGCGTGGAACGGTCAGAGGCCGGCCGCGGCGCGAAGCTTCTCGGCGCGGTCGGTGCTCTCCCAGGTGAACTCGGGCAGCTCGCGACCGAAGTGGCCGTACGCCGCGGTCTTGGAGTAGATCGGGCGCAGCAGGTCGAGGTCGCGGATGATCGCGGCGGGCCGCAGGTCGAAGACCTGCAGGACGGCCTCCTGGATCTTCTCGTCGTCCACGACACCGGTGCCGAAGGTCTGGATGAAGACGCCCACCGGGGCCGCCTTGCCGATCGCGTACGCGACCTGGGCCTCGCAGCGGCGCGCCAGTCCGGCGGCCACGACGTTCTTCGCGACCCAGCGCATCGCGTACGCGGCGGAGCGGTCCACCTTGGACGGGTCCTTGCCCGAGAACGCGCCACCACCGTGGCGGGCCATGCCGCCGTACGTGTCGACGATGATCTTGCGGCCGGTGAGGCCGGCGTCGCCCATCGGGCCGCCGACGACGAACTTGCCGGTCGGGTTGACCAGGATGCGGTGGCCCTCGGAGTCGATGTCGAAGCCCTCGAGCACCGGCTCGATCACGTACTCCTTGATGTCGGACTCGAGCTGGGCGTGCCCGATCTCCTCCGCGTGCTGCGTGGAGAGGACCACGGTGTCGATGCGCACCGGGCGGTCGTCCGCGTCGTACTCGATGGTGACCTGCGTCTTGCCGTCGGGTCGCAGGTACGGGAGCGTGCCGTCCTTGCGGACGACCGACAGCCGCTCGGAGAGGCGCTGCGCGATCGTGATCGGCAGCGGCATCAGCTCGGGGGTGTCGTCGCAGGCGTAGCCGAACATCAGGCCCTGGTCGCCGGCGCCGCGCTTGTCGAGGTCGTCCTCGGAGTCACCCACGCGGGTCTCGTGACCCTCGTCGACGCCGGCCGCGATGTCGGCGGACTGCGCACCGATCGCCACCTGGACGCCACAGGTACGCCCGTCGAAGCCCTTGTCGGAGTCGTCGTAGCCGATCTCGAGGATCTTGGCGCGCACCAGGTCCGCGACCGGGGCGTACGCGTTGGTGCGGACCTCGCCCGCGACGACCACGAGGCCCGTGGTCAGCAGCGTCTCGACGGCGACACGCAGGTTCTCGCGGTCGCTGTCAGCCTCCATGAGGTAGTCGAGGACGGCGTCACTGATCTGGTCAGCGATCTTGTCGGGGTGACCCTCGGTCACCGACTCCGACGTGAAAAGACGTCCGGGCACTCTCATCTCCCAGTTCTGTGTGATCGGCCGACGGGTTGCCGTCGGCACAAGGTGGCCAAGCATACGCAGGAGTAGGAACGCGGTTGCGCTGTCTCAGCGTGCAAGTCCGGCGACCACGAGATCCCAGATCACGTGGGCCAGCTGGGCCTTCGACCCACGCGGCACCTCCACGGTATCCCCCTGGGTGGAAAGGATGACCGCAGCGTTGTCGGGGCTGCCGAAGACGGCACCGCCGCTCACGTCGTTGACGACGAGCAGGTCGCAGCCCTTGCGGGCCAGCTTGGCGCGCCCCAGGTCGAGCACCGATCCCGTGTCGTCACCGGTCTCGGCGGCGAAGCCGACGATGACGGCACCCTCGCGCAGACGGTGCTGCGAGATCTCCTTGAGGATGTCCGGGTTCTGCTCGAGCTCGATGGTCGGCGAGGAACCGTCCTCGGCCTTCTTGATCTTGGCCCGGCTGACGCTGGTGGGCCGGTAGTCGGCGGGCGCTGCCGCCATCACCACGGCGTCGGCCTCGCGGGCGGCGGCCACGACCGCCTCCCGCAGCTGCGCGGTCGTCTCGACGCGGACCACGTCGACGCCCGCGGGGTCCGTCAGCGCCGTGTTGGCCGCCACGAGGGTCACCCGCGCGCCCCGGGCGGCAGCGGCCCGGGCCAGGGCGTACCCCTGCAGGCCGCTGGACCGGTTGCCGAGGAAGCGGACCGGGTCGAGGTACTCGCGGGTGCCGCCCGCGCTCACCACGACGTGTCGACCCGTCAGGTCGGCGGGGGTCCGGCCGCGGGTGAGGACCTCGCGGCAGAGGTCGAAGATCTCGACGGGATCGGGCAGGCGCCCCTTGCCGGTGTCCTTGCCGGTCAGGCGCCCGTCCGCGGGCTCCAGGACCAGCACGCCGCGCTCACGCAGCGTGGCGACGTTGGCGACCGTCGCGGGGTGCTCCCACATCTCGGTGTGCATCGCGGGCGCGAGCACGACCGGACAGCGTGCGGTCAGCAGCGTGTTGGTCAGCAGGTCGTCCGCGATCCCGTGGGCCGCCTTGGCCATGAGGTCGGCGGTCGCCGGGGCCACCACGACGAGGTCGGCCTCCTGGCCGATCTTGACGTGCGGCACCTCGTGCACCCGGTCCCACACCTGGGCCGAGACGGGCTTGCCGGACAGCGCCGACCAGGTGGGCGCGCCGACGAACTCCAGCGCGGCCGCGGTCGGCACCACCGTCACGTCGTGCCCGGACTCGGTCAGTCGTCGCAGCAGCTCACAGGCCTTGTACGCGGCGATGCCGCCTGCCACGCCCAGGACGACACGCGGCCGCGCTCCCTCAGGGAGCGCGGCCTCGTAGCGGTCGGTCGTCACCAGTACCGCCGAGTCACTCGGCAGCAGGCGCGTCGGCCTCGGCGGCAAGCTCCGCCGGGTCGATCTCCTCGTAGGTCAGCAGGTCCTCGTTGATCTCGCGCAGCGCGATCGAGAGGGGCTTCTCCTGGACGTGGGTGTCCACGAGCGGGCCGACGTACTCCAGCAGGCCCTCGCCGAGCTGGGAGTAGTAGGCGTTGATCTGGCGGGCGCGCTGCGCACCGTAGAGGACCAGACGGTACTTGCTGTCGGTCTTGGACAGCAGGTCGTCGATCGGAGGGTTGGTGACACCCTCAGCAGCAGTCGTGGGAGAAGCCACAGTCGAAACGCCTCACAGGCTCGGGGACTCGGAACGACGTCCGGTCCGCTTGCACCACCCGCGGGGCGGCTCGGACCCCTCGATCAGGAGCCGGCGGAGCCAGACGTCACCATCAAGGCTACCAACTGCTCGGCCGCTTCGTTAACTTCGGCGTTCACAATCGTCACGTCGAACTCCGTCTCCGCGGCCAGCTCGTCGCGCGCCGTGGCCAGCCGACGCTCCCGCTCGGCCTCGTCCTCGGTGCCCCGACCGACGAGTCGTCGTACGAGCTCGTCCCACGACGGCGGCTTCAGGAAGACCAGCAGCGCCTCGGGCATGTTGGCCCGCACCTGGCGCGCACCCTGCAGGTCGATCTCCAGCATGGCGGGACGGCCCTGGGCCAGGACGGCCTCGACGGGACCGCGCGGCGTGCCGTACCGGGCGACCTTGTGCACGGTCGCCCACTCCAGCAGGTCGTCGCGGGCGACCATGTCGTCGAACTGCTCGTCGGTGACAAAGTGGTAGTGGACGCCGTCCACCTCGCCCGGTCGCGGGCGACGCGTCGTCGCCGAGACCGAGACCCACACCTCGGGGTGCGTCTCGCGGACCCGGGCCGCGACCGTTCCCTTGCCCACGGCCGTGGGGCCGGCGAGGACGACCAGTCGCGACGGGGCCACGGGGTTGTTGCTCACGCGGGGCCTCAGGCGTCGGTGGAGGGCGCGAACTCGCGCTCCAGCGCCGCCACCTGCTTGACCCCCAGGCCACGCACACGGCGGCTCTCGGCGATGCCCAGGCGCTCCATCACCTGACGGGCGCGGACCTTGCCCAGACCGGGCATCGACTGCAGCAGGTCGACCACGCGCATCTTGCCGATGACCTCGTTCTCCTGGCCCTCGGCCAGCACCTCGACGATGGAGGCGCCCGCATTCTTGAGGCGGTTCTTCACCTCGGCCCGCTCACGTCGCGACGCGGCAGCCTTGTCGAGCGCCGCCTGACGCTGCTCGGGGGTGAGTGAGGGCAGTGCCACGAGGTGTTCCTTCTGTCGAGGGGGTTGCAGTTCGGTCAATCTAGTCACAGCCGCAGCGCCCCGGCAATCGGGGGTCCCTGCTCGCAGACGACCGTCCGGGCGGGCGTGTGAGCGGCCCCTCAGCCGGCGAGCCCCGCAACCGCGTCGTTGTCGCGCCGAGCCGCGTCACGCAGCTGGACCGGGTCGGGCCCGGCGACCAGGACACCCCGGCTGGACGAGGGCAGGACGCGGTGGGCGGCCGCGCCGAAGATCCGGCGCATGTCCTCCACTGTGCCGCCCTGGGCCCCGAAGCCCGGCGCCAGGATCGGGCCGCCGAAGTCGAGGTCCTCCTCGGTGCCGGTCAGGGTCGCTCCGACCACGGCCCCGAAGGAGCCCTCGCCGTCGGCCCCGGCGTTGAGCTCGCGCAGGTGGTCGAGCACCACGCCCGCGACAGAACGCTCCCCCGCCCTCGCGTGCTGGACCTCGGGGCCCTCGGGGTTGGACGTGAGGGCGAGGACGAAGACGCCGCGGCCGTGGCGGCGCGCCGTCTCCACCATCGGCGTCAGGGAGCCGAAGCCGAGGTACGGCGACGCGGTGATCGCGTCCGCCGCCAGCGGCGAGGCCGAGTCGAGGTAGGCGTCGGCGTACGCCTGGCTGGTGGAACCGATGTCGCCGCGCTTCACGTCCAGCAGCACCAGCGCGCCCGCGGCCCTCGAGGCCTCCATGACCCGCTCGAGCACGGCGACGCCGCGGCTGCCGAACCGTTCGAAGAACGCGCTCTGCGGCTTCACCACGCTGACCTCACCGGCCACCGCCTCCACCACGGTCATCGAGAACCGCTCCAGCCCGTCGAGGTCGTCCTCGAGTCCCCAGGCCCGCAGGAGGGCAGAGTGCGGGTCGACGCC
>NZ_JBJEHY010000211.1:0-23390 GCF_051876515.1 Nocardioides sp.
CGAGCTTCTGCAGGACCTGGGCGGCGACGCCCTCGCCCTCGCGGATCAGGCCGAGGAGGATGTGCTCGGTGCCGATGTAGGAGTGGCCGAGCTGCAGCGCCTCGCGCAGGGACAGCTCGAGCACCTTCTTGGCACGCGGGGTGAAGGGGATGTGGCCGGACGGCGCCTGCTGCCCCTGGCCGATGATCTCCTCGACCTGGGCGCGCACGGCTTCCAGCGAGATGTCGAGGGACTCCAGGGCCTTGGCAGCGACACCCTCACCCTCGTGGATGAGCCCGAGCAGGATGTGCTCGGTGCCGATGTAGTTGTGCGAGAGCATGCGGGCCTCTTCCTGGGCCAGCACCACCACTCGTCGGGCTCGGTCGGTGAACCGCTCGAACATGTGCGCTCCTTACGTCTTCGGATCCTCAGCACGCGTCGTGCACGCAGCAGAGGACACAGGGCTCAACGCCCACCGACAGCCTACGTGTTCCCTGCGACAACCCCAGCGGCTGCGCTGACAGCGAACAGAGGACCGGTCCACCGGGGGAGCTCCCCGGGCGGACCGGTCCACCTGGCAGGTCAGCGGTTCTTGACCCGAACCACCACGTCACGCGAGACGAGACCGTCGGCGTCCTGCATCCGGACCCGGAACTTGACCTTCTCGGTCCGCTCCCGCACCGAGTCGCGCTTGGTCGGCAGCACGAGGTCGAACGACTTCTGGCCCGCCGCGAGCGACTTGACCAGGACGTAGGTGCGGTACCGGTACAGCGGCGCGTTGGCGCGGTACCCGCGCTGCCGCGGCAGCTTGACGTCCTTCACCTTGAGGTACGGGCCCGCCATCTTGACGAAGCCGGCGTCGAACCAGCCACGCACCGACATCGGCTCGGACAGCGTCACCCGGACCACGATGTTCTGGCCCTCGGTGACCGTGCCGCGCACCGCCTTGACCGTCATGGTCGGCTTGGGGTCGTCCTCGGTGACGAGGAGCTCGCCCACGTAGCCGTCGGTGACGACACCCTGGTCGACGTACCCCGCCACACCGAAGCGGCGGTCGAACCCGTACCGGTTGTCGGCGGTGTAGGTGAAGTCGATCGTGGCCGAGGTCTGGCCGGGGGCCAGCGTCAGCGTCCGCCAGGTCACGTCGCGGTCGTCGGAGAAGGTCGCCACCCGGACCTTGGCCGCGGAGGTGAGGGTCCCGTTGACCGTGACCGGCACCGAGGCGGACACCTGGCCGGGGCCGTCGCCCTCCTCGACCTCGACGGTGCCGAAGGAGACCTGGGCGGCCCGCTCGTCGGGGACCGCGGCCAGCGCGTCCGGCGCGGCCGAGGCGTCGAGCAGGACCACGCCGCCCGTGGCCGTGGTGGAGACGAGGGTGATGCCGGTGACCTGGGTCAGGTCGACCGCGGCCGCCGAGGGGTCCACGGTGAGCGTCTGGGCCCACCACGCCCCCTGCAGTCCGCGCGGCACCCGCGGCAGCATGCCGCCGCCCACGGGGGTCAGCAGCGCCGAGGCGCCGGAGGCGTCGGTCAGCCGCACCTTCAGGCCCGCCCTCGCGTACCGCTGGTCGACGACCGTGCGGAGCTCGAGGTCGCGGTCGCTGAGGTCGAGCGGGGCGGCCAGGCTCAGCCGTCCCTCCTGCCCGGCCGCGGTCCACCCGAAGGCGACACCCTGGCGCGGGGCCGGCGCCGCCTCACCGGGCCAGACCCAGTGCGGAGCGATGTTGCGCACGTCCTTGCCGCAGCCGGACTTGTAGTAGAACGCGATCCCGCGGCACAGCGAGGCACGGCCGGGGTCGGCGGCCAGGGTGAGCTCCTTGCCGGGCCGCAGGGTCTCGCGGCCGCCGCCGAGCGCGTGGCTGCGGGTGGCGGTGTCACCGGTCGAGGCGACGCGGACGTCCTCACCGTCGAAGAGGCCGAGGAAGCGCTCGTCACCGCGGGAGAACACGTCGACCGCACCCGCGATGAGTGCCGTGCCGGCAGCCTGCTGCTCGGTGGCGGTCAGGCGACCCGGGTTCTTCGACCCGCACTGGCGCGTCGACTCGTCGCCCCAGTCGTCCCAGGCCGGAGCCTCGGCGATTCCCGGGGTCCACTCGGTGTTGAAGTAGTTGTGGTTGGCGCCCTGGACGAACACCGAGCTCTTCAGCGAGGTGTCAGCCGCCACCAGGCCGCGCGAGACGTCGGTGAAGCGCTGGCCCTGGAGGTCGTACACGTCGCCGTCGCACGAGGGCAGCAGCGTCACGGTCGGGACGTACGGGGCGGTCTGGTAACCGAAGTCGGTGGGTGCCAGCAGCACCTGCCCGGCGATCCGGTACGGCGCGTCGAGCGGGATCTGGATCGTGGCGCGGTTGACGCCCTCGCCGCCACGGGAGTGGCCGACCAGGACCACCTGGTCGAGGTCGACCTGCTCGGCCGAGGCGCGGGTGACCCAGTGGTCGAGGTGGGCACGGACGATGCGGGCGCGCGCGTCGGCGCCGGCGTCGGCCATCTGCCAGTCCTGGGCGTTGATGCCGTTGACCCGGATCGAGACGGTCGTGTAACCCTGCGAGGCGAGCACCTTCTGGACGTAGGTGTAGCCCAGGTGGCTCGGGATCTCCTTGCGCGGGGCCCGGCACGGCCAGCGCGTGCCCCCGAAGTCGTCCGGGTCGTCGGGGTTGTAGCAGACCGAGTGGCGCCCGTGCAGGAACAGCACCAGCGGGCGGGGGCCGGTCGCGGCGCCGGGCGCCGGCGCCTCGACGTGGCCCACCATCTCGATCTTGCGGTTGGCCCCGGGCACCGCCACGGGGTCGAGCGTGTAGTCGCTGCTGACGACCTCGTACGGGCCGGGGGTCGCCGGGTCGTCCGCCAGCACGCGCGAGCCCGGGGCGAATCCGGGCGTCGCCTGGGCGACAGCACCGGCGAGCGGCTCGTCGAGCGCGCGGCCCGACAGGACCACGTCGAGGTCGGCCTCAGCGGGCTCGCGCCCGCCGAGCACGTCGACCTCCACGGTGCGGCCGTCCTCGGACAACCGCGCCCCGCTGATCTCCTGGCCGTCCAGCTCGATCGTCGGACGGTCACCGCCCATCGGCAGCAGCGTCGGGGAGGTCCAGGCGACCCGGTAGCCACCGTCGATCTCCTCGACCCGCCACTCGCCCTGGCCGACGACCTCGTCGGCAGTCCGGGCGAACGGGACGTCGTCGCCCACCGGTCCAGGGACCCCCGCCCCCGGCTCGGCCCCCGCGGACGGCGTCAGCGCGAGCAGTGGCGCGACCAGCGCCACCACCGCCAACGAACACACCCGAGTCTTGCGCATGGCTCCCCCTTCGCTCCCCGCCACCTCGGCGGTACTCGCTCATCATGGCCCGTGGCACCGACAGTCGTCACCGCGTTGGGCGAGCCTCGTCGGTCCCGGTCGCAACGTGAGACGCCGCGAGTGGCCGTCCGGTTGTCGCCCACGCGCACGAAAGGGCCCGCCGACTCGCGTCGACGGGCCCAGTGCGTCCCCGGGGGGCGTGGATCAGTTCGCGGCCTCGTACGCGGCGACGAGCTCGGCGGGCACCCGACCGCGGTCGGAGACCTCGTGGCCGTTGGCCCGCGCCCACTCGCGCACGGCCTTGGTGTCGACACCGCTGCCGGAGGCCTTCTTGGTGGCGCGGCGCGGACCGGTCACCTTGCGCGCGTGGCCGACGTAACCGGCGAACGCCTCGCGGAGAGCGGCGGCGTTGTCGTCATTCAGATCGATTTCGTACGAGGCGCCGTCGAGCCCGAAAGAAACGGTCTGGGTCGCCTCGGACCCGTCGAGGTCGTCAACGAGGATGATGCTGACCTTCTGCGCCATGAAAGTATTCTCCGATTCGATTCGAAATAGCGTGCCGGGAAAACATCGCACCTATTTCCCGCCAAATCAACTGGAGGATTGGGCGGCAATTGCAGCCGGCTGGCCGGACAGAGGGTTCAGCGGTTCCTTTCGTGCACCAGCCGCAGGCCCTGCAGGGTCAGCATCGGCTCGTGCGCGGTGAAGCAGGTGACCTCGTCCAGCACCAGGTCCACGAGGTGCCCCGTGGCGATCACGCTGACGTCGTCCGCCCGCACCCCCAGCTCCGCCACCATGCGTGCCACGATCCCGTCCACCTGCGCGGCGACACCGAAAACCATTCCCGACTGGAGCGCCTCGACGGTGTTCTTGGCAATGACGGTGCGGGGACGCGCCAATTCGACCTGGCGCAGTTGTGCACCCCGACGACCCAGCGCCTCCAACGAGATCTCGATTCCCGGCGAGATGGCGCCGCCGACATAGGCGCCGGCGGCATTCACGACGTCAAATGTCGTCGCCGTTCCGAAATCGACGACAATCGCCGGTCCCCCGTACAGGGTCGCGGCGGCCAACGCATTGATGATGCGGTCGGCACCCACCTCGCGCGGGTTGTCCATGAGCACCGGCAGCCCGGTCCGTACGCCGGGCTCGACCACCACCCGGTGCCAGTCGTTGAAGTACGCGGCCAGCATCGCGCGCCACTCGTGCAGGACCGACGGGACCGTCGCGCAGATCGAGACGCCGTCGACGCCGTCGAGCAGTCCCTCCTCGCGCAGCAGACCGCGCACCAGCACCGCCCACTCGTCCGCGGTGCGGCGCTCGTCGGTGGCCACCCGCCAGTGGGCGAGGACCTCCTCGCCGGCCAGCACGCCCAGGGTGGTGTGGCCGTTGCCGATGTCGGCGGCGAGCAGGGTCATCGGTTCACTCCTCGTCCAGGTCCAGCCCGAGGTCGAACACCCGCACCGAGTGGGTGAGGGCACCGACGGAGATGAAGTCCACGCCCGTCGCGGCGACCTCGCGGGCACGCTCCAGGGTGAGCCCTCCCGAGGCCTCCAGGAGCGCACGCTGGCCGAACTCCTCGGCGTTGATCCGTACGGCCTCCGCCATCGTCGGGGAGTCCATGTTGTCCAGCAGCACCCGCGTGCAGCCCGCGGCCAGCACCTCGCGCAGCTGGTCGAGGTCGGTCACCTCGACCTCCACCTCGATCTCGGGGTGCGCCGCGCGTACGGCCTCGAAGGCCGGCACGACCCCACCGGCGGCGACCACGTGGTTGTCCTTGACCATCGCCATGTCGCCCAGCGAGAACCGGTGGTTGACACCACCGCCGCACGCGACCGCGTACTTCTGCAGCTGCCGCATGCCCGGGAGGGTCTTGCGGGTGTCGAGGATCCTGGCGCGGGTGCCGCTCGCGGCGTCGACCCACCGCGACGTGGCGGTGGCGATGCCGGACAGGTGGCTGGCGTAGTTGAGCGCGACGCGCTCGGCGGTGAGCAGTCCACGGCTGGGACCGCGCACCACCATGACCCGCTGCCCGGGGACCACCCGGGTGCCGTCGGGGACCCGGTCGCTGACCGTGACCGCGTCGCCCAGGACGACGTGGAAGACGAGGGCAGCGACGCCGAGCCCGGCGACGACCCCCTCCTCGCGCGCCGCGAACTCGCCCGAGGAGACCTGGTCTGCGGCGATGGTCGAGTCGCTGGTGACGTCCCCGCCGTCGCTGAGGTCCTCGTCGAGGGCGTCGCACACCTGCGCGTACAGGCGGTGCGTGTCCAGGCCGGCCTCCTGCAGCTCCGCGAGGAGCGCCGCGGGCAGCAGGTCGTGGGCGGTGTACGTGGGCATCAGGCCTCCGGGAGGGTGAGCGGTGCCGGGCCGGTGTCGGTGGCCGGGACGGAGACGAACGAGAGTCCCACCCGGCCGTCGACGAGCAGGGAGTCGAGGTGGCCGCCACCGAACCGCGCGTCGTCGCGCTCGGCGAAGTCCTCACGCCAGTGCGATCCGCGGGTCTCCTCCCGCTCGAGCGCGGCCAGCGCGAGCGCCGTGGAGATGGTGACCAGGTTCGTGGTCTCCCAGGCGGCCGTGTCGGGGGCACCGGCCGGCTCGGCCGCGATGCCACCGAGTGCCTCCAGCGCGGAGCGCAGGCCGGTCTCGCTGCGGAGCACGCCCACCGAGGCGGTCATGACCTCCTGCATACGACGGCGCGCCTCGGCCGGGACCAGCCCCGGCGTACGCGCGTCGTCTGCCGCGGCGACCGGCGGCTGCGCGGCGCGCAGCTCACGGGGCAGCACCTTGGCGATGCGGCGCGAGAAGACGAGACCCTCGAGCAGCGAGTTGGAGGCGAGCCGGTTGGCGCCGTGCACGCCCGTGCAGGCGACCTCGCCCGTGGCGTACAGGCCGGGGACGCCGGTGCGTCCCCACAGGTCGACGCGGACCCCGCCCGAGGCGTAGTGCTGGGCGGGGGCGACCGGGATCAGGTCGGTGACGGGGTCGACGCCGTGGCTGCGGCAGGTCGACAGGATGGTCGGGAAGCGCTGCTCCCAGAACTCCTTGCCGAGGTGGCGGGCGTCGAGCCACATGTGCGGGTGGCCGGTCTCCATCATCCGCTTGGTGATGGCCTTGGCGACCACGTCGCGCGGCGCCAGGTCGGCCAGCTCGTGCACGCCGGTCATGAAGCGGTTGCCCTCGAAGTCGACGAGGAACGCGCCCTCGCCGCGCACGGCCTCGCTGATCAGGGGCTGCTGCCCCTGGCTGTCGGGGCCGAGGTACATCACCGTCGGGTGGAACTGGACGAACTCCAGGTCACGCAGCACCGCCCCCGCACGCAGCGCCAGCGCCATCCCGTCGCCGGTCGAGACGCTCGGGTTGGTCGACTGGCTGAAGACCTGACCGAGCCCGCCCGAGGCCAGCACCACGGCGCGGGCGTGGACGGCGCCGACGCCGTCGCGCTGCCCCTCCCCCATGACGTGCAGGGTGACGCCCGCGACGCCGCCGTCCTGACCGAGCAGGAGGTCGAGGGCCAGTGCGTGCTGGACCACCTCGATCGACGGGTCGGCGGTGACCGCCGCGATGAGCGCGCGCTGGATCTCCGCGCCCGTGGCGTCGCCGCCGGCGTGCGCGATCCGGTCCCGGTGGTGCCCACCCTCACGGGTCAGCGACAGCTCGCCGTCGTGGTGGTCGAAGTTGGTGCCCAGCGCGATCAGCTCGCGCACCGCCTCGGGCCCCTCGTTGACCAGGGTCCGGACGGCGTCGATGTCGCAGGCCCCGGCGCCGGCCACGAGCGTGTCCCACTCGTGCTCCATCGGGGAGTCCCCGGGGCCGAGCGCCGCGGCGATGCCGCCCTGGGCCCACTGCGTCGAGCCGGCCGCCAGCACGTCCTTGGTGACGAGCAGGACCTTGTCGACGTGGTCGCGCAGCCGCAGGGCGGCGGTGAGACCGGCGATCCCCGATCCGATCACGACGACGTCCGCGTCGGTGGTCCATCCGGGAGCTGGTGCGGCCAGGCGACCTGGCAGCGGGCTGGTGGTCATTGGTGAAGGTTAATGGGCGGCGTCAGCCGGCCACGCGCTCGCCGGTCGCGGCACCCACCAGGTCGCCGCGGTGCAGGGTCTCGTCGCCGAACGTGTCGGCCGGGTCCGCGCCCGTGCCGGTGATGGCGTTGTCGGCGTCGACGAAGACGACGTGCGGCTCGTACGTGAGCGCCTCGGCGGTCTCCATCTGCCCGTACGCGATGAGGATGACCAGGTCACCGGGGTGGACCAGGTGGGCAGCGGCACCGTTGATGCCGATCACGCCCGAGCCGCGCTCACCCGCGATCGTGTACGTCTCGAGCCGGGCGCCGTTGGTGATGTCGACGATGTGCACGAGCTCGCCCGGCAGCAGGTCGGCCGCGTCGAGCAGGTCGGCGTCGACCGTCACGGAGCCGACGTAGTGCAGGTCTGCCTGGGTGACGGTGGCCCGGTGGATCTTGGACTTCATGATGGTGCGGAGCACGGTTGTTCCTCTCGGTGGTCGGGCCCACCCGGTGTGGTGCCCGCCTGAGTCCTGGGGGCGCCTCAGGCGCCTGGTGCGAGCGGCGCCTCGTCGAAGGTGATCGGCAGGTTGTCGATGAGCCGGGTGGCCCCGACGCGGGCGGCCACGAGGATGCGGCCCTCGCCGACCGCCGGGGCCGGGCCGAGGTCCGGGGCGGTGAGCGCCAGGTAGTCGAGCTCGACGCCGGGCTCGGCCTTCAGCACCTTCATCGCGGCCCAGCGGGCCGCGGCGACGCCGTAGCGGGAGCGCTCCTGGGCAGCCCGCAGCGCGCGGCTCAGCGTGACCGCCACCTGGCGCTGCTCGGCGTCGAGGTAGCGGTTGCGCGAGCTCATCGCCAGGCCGTCGGCCTCACGGACGGTCTCGGCACCGACGACCTCGATCCCCATGCACAGGTCGGAGACCATCCGCCGGATCAGTGCGAGCTGCTGGTAGTCCTTCTCGCCGAAGACGGCCAGGTCGGGGCGGACCAGGCCGAACAGCTTGGCCACGACCGTGAGGACGCCACGGAAGTGGGTGGGACGGGTGGCGCCCTCGAGGATCGTCGCCAGCTCGCCGGGGGTGACGCTGACGCCGGTGTCGACCGCGTCGTGGCTGAACCCGCCGGGGTACATCTCCTCCACCGCCGGCGCGAAGACGATGTCGACGCCCTCACCCGCGCACAGGGCGACGTCGTCGTCCAGCGTGCGGGGGTAGCGGTCCAGGTCCTCGGTGGGAGCGAACTGCATCGGGTTGACGAAGATGCTCACCACCACCGGACCGGTCGTACGCGCCCGCGCGGTCGCCATCAGCGACGCGTGGCCGGCGTGCAGGGCCCCCATGGTCGGCACCAGGGCGACGGGGCCGGTGCCGGAAGCCTGCGCGAGCAGTGCTGCGAGCTCCGCGCGGGTGGAGGCCAGGACGGGCGTACGGCTCACCGCTGGGTTCCGTCGGAGAACCAGTGCTTGGGCACGGAGCGGCCCGAGGTCTCGACGTCGTCGAGGAGGCGGTAGATCTTCGCGGCCTGGATGGGCAGCAGGCGACCGTCGGCGACGACCCGCTCCAGGGTGGCGCGCGCCATCGTGACGTACGAGTCGAGGGTGCCGGGGTTGTTGTCGAGGATGTCGGCCAGGTGCGCGCGCACGGTCTTGACGTCGCCGCGGACGATGGGGCCGGTGAGCGCCTTGTCGCCGTGCTCGAGGGCGTTGTCCAGCGCCGCGGTGAGCAGCGGGCGCAGGGTGGCGGCGGGGTCGTCGGCGCCGGCCGAGGCGAGCATCTCCATCGCCTGGGTGACCAGGGTGACGAGGTGGTTGGCGCCGTGCGCCAGACCGGCGTGGTAGAGCGTGCGCTGCTCCTCGGGCACCCACATGGAGCGGCCACCGAGGTCCGCGACGAGCCGCTCGACCAGGGCGCGCTCCTCCTCCGGGGCGGTGACGCCGAAGACGCAGCCCGCCAGACGCGGCAGGTCGACGGCGGTGCCGGTGAACGTCATCGCCGGGTGCAGGGCGATGGTGCGGGCGCCGACGAGACGGGCCGGCTCGAGGACGGCGAGACCGTGACGGCCCGAGGTGTGCGCCACGACCTGTCCGGGCCGGATCGCACCGGAGGCGCTGAGCATGGTGACGACGTTGTCGAGCATGTCGTCGGGCACCGTGAGCAGCAGCAGGTCGCACGCCCGCGCGACGGCGCTGGGCTTGGCCACGGCGACACCGGGGAGCAGGTCGGCGATGCGGGCACGGGAGGCCTCGGACTCACCGGCGGCTGCGACGACGTGGTGGCCGGCAGCCGCGAGAGCAGCGGCGATGACGGCTCCGACCCGGCCGGCACCGACGACGCCGACGCGCAGGGGGGCGTCACTCAGGGGGGTGTTCATGGTTCTCCGAACCTCTCGTTCCAGTCCCACCGCCACCACGAGGGCCGTACGGGTACCAGTCGATTGCTTCGAACAGGGTCACGACGAGCGTACGACTGCCCCTTCACCTCGCGGAACTGGTTCAGGGTGTGACGTGACCCACTCGTGACACGGGAGCGGTCACTCCTTGCGCGGGACCACCCGGCGCACGGCGCGACGCAGCGGCGCCGGAACGGCCGAACGGACGCGGTGCGACAGGTCCCCCGGCTCGGCGTCCCCACCCGGCGCGACGCCCGGAGCCGGGGCCGCGGCGGCCGCCTCGGCCGCCTCCCGCTGCTCCGCACGACGCCCCTGCAGGCGCGCCGCGACCACGCTGGAGCGGGTGATCGACTCCGCCTCGTCGTACAGCTCGGCGTAGCCCACGCGCAGCTGGTCGAGGACGGCGTGCTCGGCAGGCGTGTCACCGCCGGGCTCGGCCATCCGGTTGAGCGTCTCCCACGTCTGCGCGGTGAGCTCGTGCAGCCGCCGCGGCAGGGCGAGGTCGTCCAACGTCTGGGTGACCCGGCGCAGGCTGGGGTCGATGAAGGCGTCGACCTCCGCGCGGCGGGACTCCTCGGCTCCGACCACCGTGGCCAACCCCAGGGCCTCGCCCATCGCGCCGACGCTGCCCCGCCAGTCGGTCAGCAGGTCGGCGTACCGCACGAACGCGCGCGCCGAGGCGGGGGCGCCCTCCTGCTGACGGGTGCCCAGCTCGGTGTGCAGCAGCATGTTGACCCAGCTCGCCGCCAGGTGGGCGTTGCCGAGCTTGTTGTCGTAGTACTTCTGGCGCGACCCGACGACCTCGGCCGGCGGACGCAGCATGGTCGCGTACACGGGCACCGCACCGGCGCGGTGCGCGCCGGCGCGCCACAGCTCCAGGAACCAGCTCAGCCGGGGGTCCTTGACCACGAGCTCGTGGTGCACCGCGAAGTGCGACTCCAGCCAGGTCGCGACCCGGGTACGGGCGCGCTCACGCTCGGCGACCTTGGCGGTGGCCTGCCAGGCGACCGGACGGGCGTCGCCCACCTGGACCTGGAGCTCGGCCAACCACTCGTCGTGGGCGTCGACCGCCCACTGCGGCTCGCTGAATCCCCGCGGGTTCGACTCGTCCGCCGGAACCTCGGGCTGGGGCACGTGCACGCCCAGCTTGCTCACGATCCCGGCCAGGGTGCTGGTGCCGCTGCGACCGGCCCCGACGACGAAGAGCACACGGCGCTGACCGTCGGTCTGGAGCGCGGGATCGACTGGGGTGCTCACGCGGAGTGACCCTACCGCCCGCGCGGGCTCCGAGTCGCTAGGCTCCCGCGGGTGACATGGTTCCGACGCAAGCAGCCACTGGTCTCGGTGGTGGTCCCTGCCTACGGCGTCGAGGAGTGGCTGGGCGAGGCCCTGCGCTCCTTGGTCCAGCAGAGCCACACGCGGTGGGAGGCCGTCGTGGTCGACGACGGCTCCGTCGACCGTACGGGCGAGATCGCCGACGAGTGGGCGCACCGCGACGCCCGGATCACGGTCCTGCACACCGCCAACGGCGGGCTGGGGGCCGCGCGCAACGTCGGCCTGCGCCACGTGCGCGGTGACTACGTCACGTTCCTCGACTCCGACGACGTGCTCCCGCCGACCGCGTACTCCGCGCTGGTCGGTGCACTGGAGGCCTCGGGCTCCGACTTCGCCACCGGCTCCATCGTGCGATGGGAGAACGGCCAGCTCAACGAGCCGCCGTGGATGCGCCGCCTGCACCGCCCGCCGCGCCGCGGGACCACCGCCGCCGAGCACCCCGAGATCCTCGGCGACGTCTTCGCCACCAACAAGCTCTTCCGCCGCTCCTGGTGGGAGGCCCAGCAGCTCGCCTTCCCCGAGCGGGTCCGGTACGAGGACCAGCCCCTGACCACGCGCGCCTACCTCCGCGCCCGGTTCGACGTCCTCGACGAGGTCGTCTACCACTGGCGCATCCGCGAGGACGGCACCTCGATCTCGCAGCAGCGGGCCTCCGTGGCCGACCTGCGCGACCGCTGGGAGACCAAGCGGATGGCGCTCGCCTCGGTGCGCGAGGCCGGCAACCCCGCGATCGAGGACGTCTTCCTCGACCGGGTGCTGGCCGGCGACCTGTGGCGCTACTTCCTGCTCCTGCCCGGCGCCGGCGAGGAGTGGTGGCGGATCCTGCGCGCCGGGATCCTGGAGTTCTGGGGCCGGCGCTCGCTCGTGACCAGCGGCCTGCCGCCGGTGCACCGACTCACCGGATGGCTCGTCGAGCAGGACCGCCGCGCGGACGCGGTGGCGGTGATGGAGTGGTTCGCCGGGCTCGAGGGCGGGGCGCCCCGCGTCCAGGACGCCGACTCGGGCCGCTGGCGCCTCTCGCTGCCGCACCGCGTCCTCGACGAGTCGACGGTCGCGCCGCAGGCGCTCGCCGTGCGCGACCACGAGGTCTGAACCGACACAACGAACAGGGCGCCGAGGACCACACGGTCCCCGGCGCCCTGCCGGTGTCTGGGGTCCTGCGTCAGGCGGTCCGGGCCTGGCCGCGGCCGGCCTTCCACTCGACCAGCTCGGCACGCAGCACGTCGAGCTCGGCCTCCATCTCGGCGACCCGCATGATCGCCTCGGCGGCACGGTCCTCGGAGACGCCCAGGGCGCGGGCGGTCTCGGCGCCCGTACGCTCGGCGACCTCGGCGCGGCGCGCCTCGGCGTTGAGCTTGCGGGTCTGCTCGAGCACGTGCTTCTGGGCGGCGCTCAGGGCCTCCTCGAGGGCCGAGATGGCCTCCTCGCGGTCGACGATCTTCTTGCGCATGGTCGCGGCGAAGGTCGCGTTCTCGTCAGCGCGCTGACGGGTCAGCTCGGCGTACTCCTTGGCCTGGGCGGCGCGGTCGCGCGCGGCCTCCTTGCGCGAGAGGAGCAGCTCGGAGTGAGTGATCTTGGTGGCGGCCGCGCCGGCGACGACGGCGAGCACCGCGGCGAGCGAGCTCAGCCAACCGGTGTTGACGACCACGGCCCCAGCGACGAGCACAGCGGCCGCCACGAGCAGGGAGACGGCGACGGTGATCCGGGTGCTGCGCTGGCGCCGACGCGACGCGGAACGAGACACCTGGGGCTGCTGAGACGGCTGGGAACCCATGGGGCTCAGGGTACGGCCGACTACTGCTGCGACCTAGCGCGACACGCACGCTCGAGCAGGAGCGCTGCCACCAGGACCAGACCACCGGCGAGCGTCGCCAGACCCGCGCGGGTCAGCTGCTCACCGGCCAACGACGACTCGTCGCCCAACCAGCTGATCCCCAGCCCGGCGTAACCGCCCGTGACCAGGGCGCCCACCAGTGCGCTCGCCCGCGCCAGGACCAGGCGGTTGACCGCCAGCCGGGGCTCCAGCCACTCGCCCTGCACGTGCACCCGGCGCCACGTCCACCACGCCACCCCGCCCAGCGCGCAGGCGGCCAGCAGGAGCGCCAGCGGTTGACCCCAGGTGAGCAGCGGGGCGTGGTCCCCCCACCGCTCGACGGCCCGTCGCAGGACCCAGCCGCCGACCAGGCCCAGCACGCCGAGCACGCTCAGCGCCGAGGCGGGCAGCGGCCGGAGGCGGTGCGCCCCGTGGTGCTCGGGCTGCTCGTCGTTCACCGCGCCCCCACGAGGGGGCGGCTCACTCGACCTCGAGCTCGAGGTCGTCGCGGCGCGAGATGCCCGTCTCGTCCAGGCCGGCCAGCAGGTCCGCGATCGGACCCACGCCGGGGATCGAGGCGTCGGACTCCACGTCGTGCCACGGACGCAGGACGAAGGCGCGCTCGTGCGCACGCGGGTGCGGCAGGCGCATGAAGTCGTCGTCAGCGAGTCGCTCGCCGACCACGATCAGGTCGACGTCGAGCGTGCGGGGGGCGTTGGGGACGCCGCGCTCCCGGTCGAAGGCGTCCTCGATGGCCAGCGCGCGGTCCATGATCCGCGCGGCCGGCATCGTGGTGTCGAACAGGATCACGGCGTTGAGGTAGGCACCGGAGCCCTCCGGGGAGTCGACCGGCTCGGTCTCGTACACCGGCGAGACGTCGGTGAGGAAGACGTCGGGAGTGTCCGCCCACGCGTCCACGGCTCCCTGCAGCGCGCGGAACCGCTCGCCCAGGTTGGACCCCAGTGCGACGACGACGCGTCGGATCGGGTGCATCTCACCGGTCAGTGAGTCCGCGTTGATGATGTGGGGGTTGGGTACCTCGGTCATCCTCGCCTGCCTCGCCTTCTCGTGATCGTCAGCGCCACGTCCGAGAACGTCGCCTGGATGGGTGCATCTGGCTTGTGGATCGTGACTCGCGCCCATTCAACCCGGTCGCTGGTGAGGCAGACGTCCGCGATGCGCTGGGCAACGGTCTCGATCAGGTCGACCGGGTCCCGCTCAACGGCCGCCTTCACGGCCGCGACGAGCGTCCCGTAGTCCACGGTGTCCTGCAAGTCGTCCGAGGCCGCCGCGGCGGAGGTGTCCACGCCGAGGTGGAGATCCACCACGAAGGTCTGCCCCTCGCGCTTCTCGAAGTCGAAGACGCCGTGGTGGGCGTAGCACTCGACCCCCAGGACGGCGAGGACGTCGGTGTCGGCGAACTGCTGCTCACTCATCCTTCGACTCCTCGCTCCGTGGCGTCCCGGTCCGGGACCGATCCGCCCCCACCCTGCCATGCACGCCAGTGCGACCACGCAGTGAGGGCATCCTTGGTGGCCCGCACGTCGTGCACCCGTACGCCCCACACGCCGGCGTCGGCGAGCATCGTGACCAGCGCCAGGTGGGCGGCCTCGCGCTCGTCCACGCCCCGCGGCGTGCCGTCCTCGTCGGCCAGCAGCAGGCCCAGGAAGGACTTGCGGCTGGCTCCCACCAGGACGGGGAACCCGAGGTCGCCGACCGCGTCGAGCCCGGCCAGGAGCTCCCAGTTCTGCTCGCCCGCCTTGGAGAACCCCAGCCCGGGGTCCAGGACGAGCCGGTCCGGAGCAACTCCTGCGGCCAGGATCGCCTCCACCCGGTCGGCGAGCTCGGCCCGTACGCCGGCCACCACGCCGCCGTGCTGGTCGTAGTCGGTGAACGTCTGCATGCGCTCGGAGTGGGCCCGCCAGTGCATCGCGACGTAGTCGGCACCGGTCGCGGCGACCACGGACAGGATCTCCGGGTCGGCCAGGCCGCCGGAGACGTCGTTGACGACGCGTGCGCCGGCGCGTACGGCCTCGGCGGCCACCTCGGCGCGCATGGTGTCGACCGAGACGGTGGCACCGTCCGCGGCGAGCGCGGCGATCACCGGGACGACCCTGTCGAGCTCCTCGGCCAGCAGGGGCCGGGTCGCGCCCGGACGGGTCGACTCGCCCCCGATGTCGAGGATGTCGGCCCCCTGGGCCAGCAACCGCCGGCCGTGCTCGACGGCACGTTCGGTGTCGGCGAACCGCCCGCCGTCGGAGAACGAGTCCGGGGTGACGTTGACGATCCCCATCACCCGGGGCGGGGTCGGGGCCATCAGCGCGAGCTGTGGATGAGGGACATCGCCTCGGAACGCGTCGCCGCGTTGTGCATCACGCCCCGCACGGCGGAGGTGATGGTGCGGGCACCGGCCTTGCGTACGCCGCGCATCGTCATGCACAGGTGCTCGGCCTCGATCACCACGATGCAGCCGCGCGCCTCGAGGATCTCCATGAGGGCGTCGGCCACCTGGGTGGTGAGGCGCTCCTGGACCTGCGGACGCTTGGAGTAGACGTCGACCAGCCGGGCCAGCTTGGACAGGCCGGTGATCTTGCCCGACTCGGCCGGGATGTAGCCGACGTGCGCGACCCCGGTGAACGGCACCAGGTGGTGCTCGCACATCGACCACAGCTCGATGTCGCGGACCAGCACCATCTCGTCGTGGCCCAGGTCGAAGGTCGTGGTGAGGACGTCCTCGGGACGCTGCCGCAGCCCCTGGGTCAGCTCGGCGTACGCCCGGGCTACACGCGCCGGCGTCTCGAGCAGACCCTCACGCTCGGGGTCCTCCCCCATCGCGTGCAGGAGCTCACGGACGGCGGCCTCGGCCCGCGCGTGGTCGAACTCGGGCACCTCGGAGGAGTCGCGCTCGGCCAGGCTGATCGGGTCGGTCACTGCTGCTCCGCGGAGTCGTCGTGGCCACCGAGGGCCGGGGCGGGGGCCACAGGGGCCGTGACGGAGGACTGCTTGGCGGCCTGGGCCGCCTGGGCGGCCTCCTCCAGGGCCTTGGCGCGGTCGCGGATCTCCTGGGGGATCTCGACCGGGGGGATCGTCGAGGGGATGCGCGTGTCGGAGCCGGTCCAGGCGGGACGGCGGGGACGACGGCGCAGCGGCTCGAAGATCTCGGCGACGGCCTCCTTGTCGAGGGTCTCCTTGTCCATCAGCGCCAGCACCAGCGCGTCGAGGACGTCGCGGTTCTCGACGAGGATGTCGAAGGCCTCCTGGTGGGCGTTGCCCAGCAGCGTCTTGACCTCGGCGTCGACCTTGGCGGCCACGTCCTCGGAGTAGTCGCGCTGGTGGCCCAGGTCGCGGCCAAGGAAGGGCTCGGAGTTGGACTCGCCCAGCTTGACCGCGCCCAGGGTCTCGGTCATGCCGTACTGGGTGACCATGGCCCGGGCCGTCGCGGTGGCCTTCTCGATGTCGTTGCCGGCGCCGGTGGTCGGGTCGTGGAAGACGAGCTCCTCCGCGGCGCGCCCGCCGAGCATGTAGGCCAGCTTGTCGAGCAGCTCGCTGCGGGTCTGGGAGTACTTGTCCTCGTCGGGCAGGACCATCGTGTAGCCCAGCGCGCGACCGCGCGGCAGGATCGTCACCTTGTGCACGGGGTCCGTGCCGGGCAGCGCCGCGGCGACCAGGGCGTGGCCGCCCTCGTGGTACGCGGTGATGAGCTTCTCCTGCTCGCTCATCAGGCGGGTACGGCGCTGCGGGCCTGCGATGACGCGGTCGATCGCCTCGTCGAGCGCAGCCGTGGTGATCTGCTTCTCCGAGCTGCGCGCGGTGAGCAGCGCGGCCTCGTTGAGCACGTTGGCCAGGTCGGCGCCGGTGAAGCCGGGCGTACGACGGGCGACGGTGAGCAGGTCGACCTCGGGGGCGATCGGCTTGCCGCGCGAGTGCACCTTGAGGATCATGTGGCGGCCGTTGAGGTCGGGGGCGTCGACCTGGATCTGGCGGTCGAAGCGGCCCGGGCGCAGGAGCGCCGGGTCGAGCACGTCGGGGCGGTTGGTCGCCGCGATCAGGATGACCCCGCCGCGCACGTCGAAGCCGTCCATCTCGACCAGCAGCTGGTTGAGGGTCTGCTCGCGCTCGTCGTGACCGCCGCCCATGCCGGCGCCGCGGTGACGGCCCACGGCGTCGATCTCGTCGATGAAGACGATCGCGGGGGCGTTCTCCTTGGCCTGCTCGAACAGGTCGCGGACGCGGGAGGCGCCGACGCCGACGAACATCTCGACGAAGTCGGAGCCGGAGATCGAGTAGAACGGGACGCCGGCCTCGCCGGCCACCGCGCGGGCGAGCAGCGTCTTGCCGGTGCCGGGCGGGCCGTACAGCAGCACGCCCTTGGGGATCTTGGCGCCGACGGCCTGGAACTTGCCGGGCTCCTGCAGGAACTCCTTGATCTCGGAGAGCTCCTCCAGTGCCTCCTCGGCGCCCGCCACGTCGGCGAACGTCGTCTTGGGCATGTCCTTGGTGATGAGCTTGGCCTTGGACTTGGCGAACTGCATCACGCCGCGGCCGCCACCGCCCTGGGCCTGGTTCATCAGGAACAGGAAGAGCAGCATGATCAGCGCGAACGGGATCAGCGTGACCAGCAGCGAGCTCAGCACGCCCGGCTGCGGGTTGGTCGAGTTGGCCTTCTCGATGGTGCCCTTGGCGACCTGCTCGTCGACGGCCTCCAGCAGCGTCTGCTGCTGACCCTGGATGTAGGAGGCGACGACCTTGTCGTTGCCCTCGCGCACGCCCTTGTCGAGGACCGCCTGGATCTCCTGGTCGTTGTCGACGAAGGTGATCTCCTTGACGTCACCGTCGGCGATGTACTTCTGCATCGTGGAGGTCTCGACCTCGTCGAACCCGCCGTTGGGCGAGAAGAACTGGAAGGCGAGCAGCACGGCGAGCGCCGCCAGGACGACCCACAACCACGGGCCCTTGAACAATCGCTTCACGAAGGCTTCTTTCCGCTCCAGACCTACCGACCAGCAGTGTGGCGACGTTACACGGCCGGGCCAGCACGACGTACGCCCCGGACCGCGCTCAGCGCGACTGCCCGGTCATTCTCGCAGGCCGGGAGAAATCGGCACCAGTACGTCCGGGCGTGCGCCCGCCCGGCGCCGCTCAGCTGTAGACGTGCGGCGCGAGCGTGCCGATGTCGCGCAGGTTGCGGTAGCGCTCGTTGTAGTCGAGGCCGTAGCCGACGACGAACTCGTTGGGGATGTCCCAGCCGACGTACTTGGGCTCCACCGGCATCGACAGGGCCTCCGGCTTGCGCAGCAGGGTCGCGATCTCGACGCTCGCCGGGTTGCGGGTGCTGAGGCTGTTGACCAGCCACGACAGGGTCAGGCCGGTGTCGATGATCTCGTCGACGATGAGGACGTCACGACCCGAGATGTCGGTGTCGAGGTCCTTGAGGATCCGCACCACGCCGCTGGACTTGGTGCCCGCGCCGTAGGAGCTGATCGCCATCCAGTCCATCTCGAGATGCACCGGCAGCGAGCGGGCGAGGTCGGCCATCACCATGACGGCGCCGCGCAGGACGCCGACCATCAGCAGGTCACGCCCCTCGTAGTCGGCCGCGATCTGCTGGGCCATCTCCGCCAGCCGGGCCTGGATCTGCTCCTCGGTGAAGAGCACGTTGACGAGGTCGGATTCGACGTGGGACGCGTCCATGTCCTGAAGCCTAAGGCGTGCCGACGACCCCTTGTCCACCCGGCCCGTTCAGCGGGGAGCCGGCACGACCTCGATCACACCGTCGCGGCGCACGGCCCGCAGGTGGCCCGGTAGGTCCACCCACTTCTGGCCGCGCCACGCGGTGACCAGCGCCTCCACCGACAGCACGTGCGCCCGCGTCACCTCCTCGGCGGGTGCCCCCGCCGCCAGGACGGCCCGGCGCAGCACCCGGCGGCGCAGGGCGTCGGGCAGGCCGACCAGCGCCTCGGCCCCCAGCACGCCACCCAGGGAGTCCCACGCCTCGTCGGCCAGGTCGTCGAGCAGGTCGGTGTCCTCGCGCAACGAGTCGGCCGTACGCGCCAGCGCCTCGGTGATGCCCGGCCCCAGCTGCTCCTCCAGCACGGGCAGCACCCGTTGCCGCACCCGCACCCGGGCGTACCCGGGGTCGTCGTTGTGGGGGTCGTCCCAGGGCTCGATCCCCTCCGCCGCGCACGCCGCCAGGGTCTGCGCGCGGCGCACCTCCAGCAGCGGCCGTACGAACGGGCCGAAGCCGCGGCGCATCCCCGCGATGGACCGTCCCCCCGAGCCGCGCGCCAGCCCCAGGAGCACCGTCTCGGCCTGGTCGTCGAGGGTGTGGCCCAGCAGCACCACCTCGGCCCCGACGTGGGCGGCCATCTGCTCCAGCACCGCGTACCGCGCCTCCCGCGCCGCCGCCTCCGGGCCGCGGCCGCCCGCGACGTCGACCCGGACCCGCGAACGGATCGTCTCGTCGACGCCGATCTGCGCCATCTGGGCCAGCACCCGGTCGGCCTGCAGGTCGGAGCCGAGCTGCAGGCCGTGGTCGACGGTGGCCCCCACGACGCGCAGTCCCAGCGCGCGGGCCTCGAACACGGTGGCGGCGCACAGCGCCAGCGAGTCCGCCCCGCCGGAGCAGGCCACCACGACCGTGGTCCCCGGATCCAGCGGCGCCAGCGCCCGGCGTACGGGACCGCGGACCGCGGCCACCGGCGGCGGAAGCGTCACAGGACCCGCTTCATCCACAGGGTCGGGTCGTGGATCTCCTCCTTGGAGGGCAACGCCTCCGGACCGCTCCAGATCGTGTTGAACGACTCCATGCCGGCGGCGTCGACGACGTGGCGCACGAACTTCGCGCCGTCGCGGTACTGCGCGGTCTTCTGGTCCAGACCCAGCAGCCGCCGCAGCAGCCGGTCGAGCGTGCCGACCCCGCCGCGGCGCTGGTTGAACGCCTTGCGGATCTGCGGGACCGTGCGGATCACGTCGGGCGCCACGTCGTCCATCACGACGTCGGCGTGCCCCTCCAGCAGCGACATCACGCCGGTGACCTGGTCGAGGACGGCGCGCTGCTCCGGGGAGGAGACGGCGTCCAGGAGGCTGCCCTGGTCGCTGCGCAGTGCCTCGGAGACGCGGCGGACGTTCTCCTCGAAGCCGGTCTCCTGGATGGTCTCGGCGATCTGCTCCATCAGACCCAACAGGTGGTCGCGCAGCCACGGCACCGCGGTGAACTGCACCCGGTGGGTCTCCTCGTGCAGGCACACCCACAGCCGGAAGTCGCTCGGGTCGGCACCGATCTCCCGCTCCACGTGGACGATGTTGGGCGCCACCAGCAGCAGGCGCCCCGCGGGGTCGTGGAACGGGTCGAACTGGCCGAGCACCTTGCCCGACAGGAAGCCCAGCAGGAGGCCCACCTCGGTGCCCGTCACGCGCGAACCGATGGCGTGGGTGAGCGGGCCGCCGGTGCCCTTCTCGGAGAGCTTGCGGGTGATCGGGTCGAGGATCGTACGGAAGCCGTCCGCGTTGGCCTGGACCCAGCCGGCGCGGTCGACGACCAGGACCGGGGCGGTGTCGGCAGGCGCCCGCAGCCCGGTGAAGTCGCCGACCAGAGCGGTGGAGCGACGGGCACCCGCACGCAGCTCGGCGACCGCCTCCGCGGCCTGGGCACCCGTGACCTCGGGACCGCGTCCAGCGAGCCGGGAACCCACGGTCACGGCGAGCTTCCAGTCGACCATCGCACTCATGGCCAGACCCTATCCCCGCGCGCTCAACCCGTCCGCGTGCACGAGCAACCCGCCAGCGCGGTCGCCAGGGCGTCCAGCCCCGCCTCGGCGTCCAGCGCGCGGGACGGGTCGACCCGGTCGGCGGCGGCGACGAAGACGAGGACCTGGCCGTCGGCGTCCAGCACGGTGCCGGCCAGGGAGTGCACGCCGGTCAGCGTCCCGGTCTTGGCGCGAACCAGACCCTGCCCCGACGGGGAGGCGGCGAAGCGGTCGTACAGGCTGCCGGTGAAGCCGGCCACGGGCATCCCCGTCCAGGCGGCGCGCAGGCCGGGGTGGGTCGCGGCGGCCGAGACCTGGAGGGTGTCGACGAGGGTGGCGGTGCCGATCAGGTTGTCGCGTGACAGGCCGGAGCCGTCGTACAGCTCGGTGCCGGCGACGTCGACACCGAGACCCCTGAGCGTGGCCAGCGTCGCCCGGGCCCCCGCCTCGAACGACCCCTCACCGTCGACGGCGAGCCCGACGTGGTGGCCGAGCAGCTCGGCCCCCTCGTTGTCGCTGCGCGCGACCACGGTCTCGACGACGTCTGCCAGCGGCGCCCCCTGGACGGAGGCGAGCTGCTCGGCGCCCGCGCGCCCGGGGCGCGGCTTGCCCACCACGGTGACGCCGGCGGCGCGCAGCTGCCGGGCGAAGGCCGCCGCGGTGGCGGCGGCCGGGTCGTCGGCGCGGCCGTACCCGCCGGCCTCGCGTCCCCCGTCGAGCATGAGGGCGCCGATGGGCGCGACCACGTCGTCGGGGACGTAGTCGGGGCGCCAGTGCGAGCTCGCGCCGGGGCCGGTGAACAGGGAGTCGTCGTAGCGGAGCCTGACCTTGACCTGGCCGGCACCCTCGGCTCCCTGCTCGAGCAGGGCGGCACGGACCTGGACGGCGAGGGTGGCGAGGTCGGCACGCTGCGGGTACGTCGTGGCGACCTCCTGCGCGGGGGTGGCCGACTCGGAGAGGTACGGGTCCCCGCCGCCCACCAGCACGATCTCGCCGTCGGTCGCGCCGGAGGCGACGGTGGTGGTGAACCGGTGGTCGGGGCCGAGCACCTCGAGGGCTGCCACGGCGGTGAGGACCTTGGTCGTCGAGGCCGGGGTGAACGCGTCGGGCCCGGTGCTCCAGGCCTCCCCGTCGAGGGTGGCCACGCCGACCGCGATCCTGCGGCCGAAGGCGTCGTCCTTCACCGCGCGGCGCAGGGCCGTACGGACCGCCGCAGCGTCGAGGGCACCCGCGGCGGGCGCGGCCGCGGCGACCGGGGACGGGGTGCTGGCGGCGGGCAGCTCGAGGCCGGCCGGCGGCGCCACCTGCTCGGGCTGCGTGGCCGGGTCGGCGGCGAGCCAGGGGAGGTGGCTGGGGCCCAGCTGGAAGCGGTGCGCGGCGACCGCTCCGGCCAGCAGGAGGAGCACCGCGAGCACGGGGGCGAGCAGGGCCGCGCGTCGCGGACCAGTAAGGTGACGTGTGTCACGTCCCACAGTTTTCGCCCTCCTCGCTTCGTGCCCGAAGGCCATTGTGAGGGACACTGGCCCAGGCCTGCGCCCCGGGGACACCGGACGACCGAGAGTCGGCGGGCCGACGAATCATCTGCCTCGAGACTCGGGGCGCCGAGACCTGGAGGATGAAGTTGCTCGAGTTCGACGTGGTGGTGGAGATCCCCAAGGGCGAGCGGAACAAGTACGAGGTCGACCACGAGAGCGGCCGCATCCGCCTCGACCGGATGCTGTTCACCTCGACCGCGTACCCGACCGACTACGGCTTCATCGAGGACACCCTGGGCCTCGACGGCGACCCGCTCGACGCCATGGTCATCCTGCAGCAGCCGACCTTCCCGGGCTGCATCATCCGCTGCCGCGCGATCGGCATGTTCCGCATGACCGACGAGGCCGGCGGCGACGACAAGGTGCTGTGCGTGCCGGTCGACCCGCGCATGGACCACCTGCGCGACATCAACCACGTCTCCAAGTACGACCGCCTGGAGATCCAGCACTTCTTCGAGGTCTACAAGGACCTGGAGCCCGGCAAGTCCGTCGAGGGCGCCGACTGGGTCGGCCACTCCGAGGCCGAGGCCGAGGTCCACGCCTCCTTCGCCCGCTTCAAGGAGACCGGCGGCCACTGAGCCCCGCTCCGCACGAGAGGCCCGCACCGGCTGGTGCGGGCCTCTCTGCCTTTGGTAGGGCTCCCTGTGCGGGAGGGTCCGGCTCAGGACTGGATCGTCGCGCTCCAGCGCACCGAACGAGTTGTTGTACAGGTTGGCCACGCTGGGGCGCGCGGCCACCGAGAGCACCGGACGGGCGCCGCCGTCGGAGATGGCCTGCAGGTTGGCGGTGAAGTCGCTGGAGGCGACCGGGTCGAAGAGCACCGCGCCCTTGAGGGCCGGGTACCCGTTGGCGTCGAGGCGGGCCCCGACGACGCTGGCGAAGTGACCGCCCGCGGAGTGACCGCCGACGATGTAGTTGACCGGGAGCGCCTTGCCGTTCGGCGGGGTGAGGGCGCGGGCGGACAGGACGTCACCCAGCGCGTTGCCGAGGTCGGGGTTGCCGGCGGTCATGTCCCCGTTGACGCACAGGACCATGACGCCCTTCTGGGCCACGGCCTTGCTGGTGCCGCGCAGGTTGGCGCAGTCGCGGGAGAAGCCGTGGTTGAGCAGCATCAGCGCCGAGGCCTGGCCGTTGGGCAGGTACCAGTCGACGCTGTAGGAGCTCCCGGCGATGGCCAGGGTGCTGTTGACGCACGTCGACGACGAGGACGAGTAGTTGGTGCACGCAGCGGCCGCCTGGGCGGCCGGGGCCGAGACGGCGAGGCCGGCCACGACCAGCGCGGCCGATCCGAGAAGTGC
>NZ_JBJEHY010000212.1:0-6166 GCF_051876515.1 Nocardioides sp.
TGTCGGCCAGGCGCGGGTCCCAGTGGTGGCCGTTGGCCACGAGGAGGACGTCGAACTGCCGCGTACCGGTCCGCTCGGTGTCGAGCTCCCAGCCGCCGTGCGGCAGCTGGCGGGCGGCCAGGACGCCGTTCTCGAACTCGATCGCGCCGCGCAGGTCGAAGGCGTCGACGTACGACTCGAGGTAGTCCTTGATCTGGCTGTGGTGCGGGAAGTCGGGGTACTCCTGGGGCATCGGGAAGTCCTTGAACGACAACCGGTGCTTGGAGGTGTCGATGTGCAGCGACTTGTACGCGCTGCTGTGCCCGTTGGGGTTGCCGAACGCCCAGTTGCCACCGACGCGGTCGGAGGACTCGAAGGTGGCGTACTCGATGCCGTAGTCGGCGAGCATCTTGCCCATCGTCAGTCCACTGATGCCGGCGCCGATGATGGCGACCCGGGGTGCGCGCATTGCTTCCTCCATGCCGCTCCCGGGTGCACCGGGAGCACTCGGGCGAGTGTGAGCAGCGTCACGCTAAGGCTGTCAGTTGACACGTGTCAACAGATCCGGACGAGTGCCTGCTGCGCCCCCGGACCCGCCCGCGGACTCGCATGACGCCCGCCAGGCCCCGACAACGCAGAGAGGCCGGGTCCACGTGGACCCGGCCTCTCTGACTCCGGTGGAGGTGAGGGGACTCGAACCCCTGACCCCCTGCATGCCATGCAGGTGCGCTACCAGCTGCGCCACACCCCCGAAGGGTCGTGCCCGTCACCGGGCAACGACGAGGACAGTAGCACCCCCGGCCCGGCCGGCATCAACCCGGCCGCCCCTCAGCGGGCGACCCCCTCGGGCGCCGCGACGCCCTCCTCCGCCAGCGCCGCGACGTACCGCTCGACGTTGGCGAGCTTCACGTCCTCGTAGCCACGCACGAGGTCGGGAAGACCCGCCACCCGCAGGGCCCGGTCGTACGACGCCACGTCGAGCCCGGCGGCCCACTCCTGGGCGAGGTCGCGGTAGTGGTCGCGCAGGGCACGCTCGACGCGGCGCACGTGTGCGCCGCCGAACGGGTCGAACGGGGTGCCGCGCAGCCCCTTGAGCCGCCCCAGGCCGCGGAGCAGACCGTGGGAGCGCGGCCCGAAGGAGATCTTGGTGCTGCGGCCCATCGCCCGCAGCACGGGCGGGTGCAGGTTGAACGAGATCCGCTGCGACCCGAACTGCTCGCCGGTGCTGCGCAGGAACTCCTCGTCGGTCAGCAGGCGGGCGACCTCGTACTCGTCCTTGTACGCGGTGAGCTTGAACAGGTTGACCGCCACCGCACGGGTCAGGGCGGTCCCCAGACCCAGTGCCCGCTCGGCCTGCCAGACGGCCACCACGCGGGCCACGTAGTCGCGGGCCAGCGGCTCACCCTGGTAGCCGACGAGATCCGCAGCGCGCTGCGCCACCGCCTCGTGCACCTCGTCGGGCAGCTCCGCCTCCTCGACGAAGCCGAGCGCCGGTCGCGCCGGAGCGACGTCGTGAGCCTCGACGGCCGCACGGAACGCCTCGGGGTGCGCCACCGCCGCCCGGCCCCAGCCGAAGGCGGCCACGTTGGCGGCGACCGCCGTCCCGTTGATGCCGATCGCCTCCTCCACCGCCGCCGCGGGGATCCGCAGCGCGCCGGACTGGTACGCGGCCCCCACCAGGAGGAAGTTCGCCGCCATGGTGTTGCCGAACAGCGCCTCGGCCGCGGCCAGCGCGTCGAACGCGAACAGCTCCGCGCTCGCCGTGCGCACGCGCTCCAGCAGGTCCGCCTCCTCGGGGTGACGCACCGACGGGTCGTACACCATCGCCCCGGTGGGCGTACGGCTCGAGGAGACCACGGCCCGGGTGCGGGCGTCGCTGCCGTACGCGAGGTTGCGGTCCTCGGCCAGCGTCAGCAGGTCGAACCCCAGGAAGCAGTCGGCCGAGCCCGGGGTCAGCCGGTTCGCCGGCTCCAGGACGTCGGCGGCGAAGCGCAGGTGGGCGGCGACGGGGCCGGCCTTCTGGCTCAGGCCGGTCTGGTCGAGCGACTCGACCGCGTACCCGGCGCGCAGGGCCGCGGTCGCCAGCACCTGGTTGACGGTCACGATCCCGGTGCCCCCGATGCCCACCATGAACACGTTCTGCGTGGTGGCGGGCGCGTGCTCGGCCACCGACGGCGGCGAGACGGGCGGTTCGGGGGTACGACGTCGGCTGGACGAGCCCTTGGCGGAACCGGCCCGGCGGGAGCGACGACGCGGCTCAGGCGCGGTCTCGACGCTCACGAACGAGGGGCAGTCCCCCTCCAGGCACGAGTAGTCGGTGTTGCAGGAGGTCTGGTCGATCCGCGTCTTGCGCCCGTACTCGGTCTCGACGGGCTGCACCGAGAGGCAGTTGCTCTTCACGCCGCAGTCGCCGCAGCCCTCGCAGACCGCCTCGTTGATGACGACCCGCTTGGTACGCGCGGGCAGCGTGCCGCGCTTGCGCTGACGGCGCGCGTCGGCCGCACAGTGCTGGTCGTAGACCAGGACGGTGACCCCCGGGGTGTCGCGCAGCAGCTGCTGGGCCTCGTCGAGGCGCTCGCGGGGCCACAGCAGGGTGCCGCGGGCCAGCGCCCTGCGACGGATCCGTCGCGGCTCGTCGGAGCAGATGACGATGCGGGCCACGCCCTCGGCGGTCAGCTTGTGGGTCAGCCGCTCCAGACCCAGCGCGCCCTCGGCGTCCTGGGCGCCCGTCATCGCGACGACGTCGTTGTGCAGCAGCTTGTAGGTGATGTTCACCCCGGCGGCCACGCACGCCTGCACGGCCAGCTGGGCGGAGTGGAAGAAGGTGCCGTCGCCGACGTTCTGGAAGACGTGGTCGACCTCGGTGAACGCGGACTGGCCGATCCACTGCGCACCCTCGCCGCCCATCTGGGTCACGCCGGTCACGGCACTGTCCTCGCGGTCGGAGATCGTGACCATGACGTGGCAGCCGATCCCGCCGCCACCGAGCGAGCCCTCGGGCAGCGCGGTGGAGCGGTTGTGCGGGCAGCCGGAGCAGAAGTACGGCGACCGGCTCAGGTCCAGCACCGGCAGCTGCGTGCGCCGGGCCGGCGGCGGGGCGATCTGGACGTACCCCTCCAGGACGTGGCGCAACGGCGCGAGGAGACGACCCGAGGTCAGCTCGCCGTCGGCCGGGACGAGTCGCATCCCGGCGGCGTCGCGCTTGCCGAGGACGGCCGGCGCGCCGGGGGTGCCGTACAGGACGTCGCGCAGCTGGGTCTCGACGAACGAGGTCTTGTCCTCGACGACCACGACGGTCTCCAGGCCCTCGGCGAAGCGGCGTACCGCGGCTGGGTCGAGCGGCGTCATCATGCCCAGGCGCAGCAGCCGGATGCCGGCGCGGCGCAGGTCGTCGTCGTCGAGCCCGAGGTCGACCAGGCCCTGGCGCAGCGAGTCGAAGCAGCTGCCGGTGGCCACCAGCCCCAGACGGGCGGCGGGCGGGTCGACCTCGAGGACGTCGAGACCGTTGGCCGAGGCGTACGCGCGCACCACGTCCGTGCGCGGTCCGACCATGGCGGCCTCGGCGCCGATGATGGCGTCGGGCCGCAGCACCATCGGCTTCTGGGCGTAGACGTACTCCTTGCCCTCCCACTCGGTGCGCGGTCGTACGGGCTCGACCTCGAGGTCGGCCGGGTCGACCTCCCACGCGCCGTCGGCCACGTCGGCGACGATCTTCATCGCCACCACGCAGCCCGAGGCCCGCGACATCTCGATGCCGTGCAGGCCCAGCTGGACCACCTCGGTGCTGGTGCGCGGGAAGAGGACGGGGATGCCGAGCGCGGCCAGGGTCCGCTCGCTGACCGCGGGGACCGTGGACGACTTCGACGCGGGGTCGTCGCCGACCAGCAGCAGCACGCCGCCGCGCGGGTTCACGCCGTACATCGTGAGGTGGCGCAGCGCGTCGGTGGCGCGGTCGAGGCCGGGCCCCTTGCCGTACCAGAAGCCGGTCACGCCGTCGTGGGTGGAGCCGCCGGGCAACTCGATCTGGCTGCCCCACACCGAGGTTGCGGCGAGCTCCTCGTTGATGCCGGGGACGAACCGGATGTCGTTCTCGGCAAGCATGTCGGGCATGTTGGCGAGCATCCGGTCGAGCCCGCCCAGGGGGCTGCCCTGGTAGCCGGAGACGAACGAGGCGGTCCGCAGGCCGCGACGGCGGTCCAGGGCGCGGTGCTCGACGAGCAGACGCGCGATGGCCTGCACGCCGGTGAGGAGCATGGGGGCGGCGCCGGGGCGGAACCGGTCCTCCAGGTCGTACGTGGTGGCCTCGGGGCGCTGCAGCAGCTCGGTCACCGGACCAGCTCCGGCTCGGAGACGGGGGCGGAGCCCGAGGTGGTGCCGGAGGGCGCCGAGGCCGCGGCGAGGCGCTCTGCGACGATCTCGTCGGCCACCTCGCCCGGGAGCCGTCCCCCGGCCTCGGCGCGGGTGAGCAGGGCGGTGACGGTGTCGGCGATGCCCTCCACGTCCGTACGCACCTGCTCGGCGCTGCGGTCCCAGATCTCGCCCGCGACCTGCACCAGTCCCCCACCGTTGGCCACGTAGTCGGGCACCCAGGTGACGCCTCGGGCGGCCAGGTCGGCGGCGACAGCGGCCTCGGAGAGCTGGTTGTTGGCGGCGCCGCAGACCAGCGCGGCGCGCACCTGCTGCACAGTCTCGGGCGTCAGCGTCCCGCCCAGCGCGCACGGGGCGTAAACGTCGAGGTCGGCGTCCAGGACGCGCTGCCCGACGGCGACGTCGGGGTGGGTCTCGAGCAGCCGGGCCAGGGCGCGGCCCGAGGGGTCCTGCGCCACCACGTGGGCACCGGCCCCGAGCAGCAGCTCGACCAGCCGGGTGCCGACCTTGCCGACGCCCTCGACACCGACGGTGCGCCCGGCCAGGCCGGCGCTCCCCCACAGGTGCTCGGCGGCGGCGCGCATCGAGCTGAACACGCCCAGCGCGGTGGAGAAGCCACTGTCGCCAGAGCCGGAGTTCGAGCCGACCACGTACGGGGTCTGCGTCGCGACGACGTCGAGGTTCTCGGCCGTGGTGCCGACGTCGGCGGCGGTGTAGTAGCGGCCGGCGAGGGTGTCGACGAACCGTCCGTACGCCCGCAGCGCGTCGGGGGTGAGCACCTCGGCGGGCTCGCCGATGATGACGGCCTTACCGCCGCCCAGGGGCAGCCCGGCCACGGCCGCCTTGGCCGTCATCCCCGTCGAGAGGCGCAGGACGTCGCGGACGGCGTCGGCCTCGGTGGCGTACGGGTAGCAGCGGGTGCCGCCGAGCGCCGGGCCCAGGCGGGTGTCGTGCAGCGCGATGACGGCGCGCAGACCGGTCTCACGGTCACGGCAGAACACCACCTGCTCGTGGACGGTGCCGCCCAGTTCGTCGGCCCGGTCGAAGACCAGGTTCGTCGGCGCTGCGTCGGTCATCTCAACTCCACTCACTCGCGGGGCACGGACGTCGCGCGCTCACGCCCGCGACCCCCACAGCGTCCGTGAGATGTGCGGCCGGTCACAACAGGAGTTGCCGGGTTCTGCGACAGAACGCACTCAACGGGGTGTTTGCCTCCGCTTGAACGCACGAAAGCGCTCGCCTGAGTTACGGTCTGTTGCGTGACCACCGGAGCTTCCCTGGACGAGATCGACCACCGCATCCTCGACCTGCTGCGTGAGAACGCCCGCCGCCCGCTGCGCGAGATCGCAGGCGAGGTCGGCCTGACCACCGCGCCGGTGCAGCGGCGCATCGCCCGCATGGAGAAGCTCGGCGTCATCGAGCGCTACACCGTGCAGGTCAACCACGGCCGGATCGCCTCGGGCATCGAGGCGGTCACCGAGCTGCGCTTCGCCGACGACCTCGACCTGGCCCAGATCATGGAGTTCACCGCCCAGATCCCCGAGGTCGAGGAGATCCTCACCCTGGCCGGCGACCCCGACGCCCTGGTCCGCATCCGCGTCGACGGGGTCGAGCACCTGCGCCAGGTCGTCTCCCGGCTGCGCGCCGGCGGGCCCATCGCGGGCACGAAGACGCTCGTGCTCCTGGAGCGGTGGACTCGCCCCTGAACCCCGCTCGACGCAGAAATGCGAAGAACCCCGCCGGCGAGGGCGGGGTTCTTCGTGTCGGTGGAGGTGAGGGGACTCGAACCCCTGACCCCCTGCATGCCATGCAGGTGCGC
>NZ_JBJEHY010000213.1:0-6132 GCF_051876515.1 Nocardioides sp.
GCGTCGATGATGATGCCGGCCGAGTTGGGGGAGTCCCAGACCTCGAGCTTGTACTCCAGGTTGAGCGGCACGTCACCGAACGCGCGACCCTCAAGGCGCACGTACGCCCACTTGCGGTCGTCGAGCCACGCCACGTAGTCGGACGGGCCGATGTGGACGTTGCGGTCGTCCGCGCCGACGCCGGACAGCGGACCGGACAGGTTCGACGTCACGGCCTGCGTCTTGGAGATCTTCTTGGACTCCAGCCGCTCACGCTCGAGCATGTTCTTGAAGTCCATGTTGCCGCCGACGTTGAGCTGGTACGTACGGTCCAGCACCACGCCGCGGTCCTCGAACAGCTTGGCCATCACGCGGTGGGTGATGGTCGCGCCGACCTGCGACTTGATGTCGTCGCCGACGATCGGGACGCCGGCGTCCTCGAACTTCTTGGCCCACTCGGGGTCGGAGGCGATGAAGACGGGCAGGGCGTTGACGAAGGCGACGCCCGCGTCGATGGCGCACTGCGCGTAGAACTTGTCGGCCTCCTCCGAGCCGACCGGCAGGTACGAGACCAGCACGTCGACCTCGGCGTCCTTGAGCGCCTGCACCACGTCGACGGCCTCGGCGGCCGACTCCTCGATGGTGAGCTTGTAGTACTTGCCCAGACCGTCCAGCGTCGGACCACGCTGCACCTCGACGCCCAGGGTGGGGACGTCGGCGATCTTGATCGTGTTGTTCTGCGAGGAGTTGATCGCCTCCGAGAGGTCCTTGCCGACCTTCTTGTCGTCGACGTCGAACGCCGCGACGAACTGCACGTCGGAGACGTGGTAGTCGCCGAAGGTGACGTGCATGAGACCGGGGACGGAGCTCGCCGGGTCAGCGTCCTTGTAGTACTCGACACCCTGGACCAGGGAGGAGGCGCAGTTGCCCACACCCGCAATTGCCACTCGTACCGAACCCATCGGGCTCTCCTTCTCTTGGTTGTGTCACTCGTGGTGCGTGACGTGTGCGGGGGAGTCACCGTCCGCGCCGGCTGAAGGGGTCTCCCCCTGCTCGGCGCGGATGAGCTCGTTGAGCCACCGGAGTTCCCGCTCGACAGATTCCATGCGGTGCCGCCGGAGCTCGGCGGCGTACCCGTCGGTCGACGGGCGCGGAACGGCCTCCATGCGGGAGAGACGTTCCAGAAGTCGGCTGCGGCGCCCCTCGAGCACCCGGAGACGGATCTCCAGGTCGGTGGCGCCGAAGAACGCGAAGCGGACGTCGAAGCTGTCGTCCTCCCACGCGGTCGGGCCGGCCTGCGAGACGAGGTTCTGGAACTCGGTGGTGCCGAGCTCAGTCACCTCGTACACGATGCGCGGGCGCCTGGTCGGAGGACCCACGAGGGGGATCTCCGCGATCAGGCCGCGGCGCGACATCTTCTTCAGGGCCGGGTACAGGGACCCGTACGACAGCAGACGCCGCCAGCCCAGCAACAGGTTGAGCCGCTTGCGCAGCTCGTAGCCGTGGAGGGGTCCCTCGGTCAGCAGCCCGAGGACTGCCAGCTCGAGAAAGTCTCCCCTACGCGTCACCGATCTATCGTAACGATATATCTGCCAGAAACGTAAGCCGGGCCGTACCACGTCGCGCCGCCGGGAGCGGACGGCATGCGGGCCGGGGACGTACTCTTTCCGGCGTGAGTCAGAAGCGCAGGGCCGAAGGTAAGGCCGTCACCCGCAAGCCGAAACCCGCCAAGTCGTGGCGCAAGCGGCTGGGGACGGCGTTCAAGGCCATGGTGATCCTCGGCCTCGTCGGACTGCTGATCGGGGTGGGCGCGTTCGTCGTGCTCTACAACTCCATCGACATCCCCGAGCCCAACAAGGCGTTCCAGGCGCAGACGACCCACGTCTACTACTCCGACGGCGAGTCCGAGCTGGGCACCTACTACGCCGAGCAGAACCGTGAGTCGATCCCGATCTCGGAGATGCCCGAGGACATCCAGAACGCGGTCGTGGCCGCCGAGAACGAGACCTTCTGGACCGACAAGGGCATCGACCCCCGCGGCATCCTGCGCGCCCTGGTCTCCAACACGACCGAGGGCACCACGCACGGAGCCTCCACGATCACCCAGCAGTACGTGAAGATCCTCTACCTGAGCAGCGAGCGCACCTGGGAGCGCAAGGTCAAGGAAGCGATCGTCTCGCTCAAGATCCAGCAGCAGATGAGCAAGGAAGAGGTGCTCGAGGGATACCTCAACACCATCTACTTCGGCCGCGGTGCGTACGGGATCCAGGCCGCCGCGCAAGCGTTCTTCGACAAGGACGCCACCAAGCTGACGCTGCGCGAGTCCGCCGCCCTGGCCGCGATCCTCAACAACCCCTCCAGCTTCGACCCGCGCGGTGGCAAGGAGCACAAGGACCTGCTCCGGGGCCGCTACGAGTACGTGCTCAACCAGATGGCAGAGATGGAGACCATCACCGTCGAGCAACGCGACAACGCGAAGAGGAAGCTGCCCAAGTTCCCCAAGATCGCGGTGCAGAGCCAGTACGGCGGCCAGAAGGGCCACATGCTGGCGTTGGTCAAGGAGGAGCTGATCAACCGCGGCATCGCCAGCGAGGAGGAGATCGACGGTGGCGGCCTGCGGATCACCACCACCTTCACCCAGAAGGCGATGGCGGCCTCCCAGGCCGGGGTCGAGTCGATGCGCTCCACCAAGCAGTCCGACAAGGACCTGCACATGGCCTCCGCGTCCGTGGAGCCCGGCACCGGCGCCGTGCGCGGCTTCTTCGCCGGTCAGAACTACCTCGACTCCCAGATCAACTGGGCCCGCGCGGGCGGCATGGCCGGGTCGACGCTGAAGCCGTTCGCCGTCGCCACGGGTCTGCAGGAGGGCTTCGCGCTCAAGGACACCTTCGACGGCAACTCGCCGTACGTCCTGCCCGACGGCACGGACATGGAGAACCAGGGCAACGCCTCGTACGGCCAGGTCTCGCTGACCACCGCGACCGCGAAGTCGATCAACACCGCCTTCATCGACCTGACCCAGGCGATGGAGGACGGGCCGGAGAAGATCATCGACACCATGAACGCGGCCGGCATCCCGCCGCGTGACGGCGCCGACGAGCCGTACGGCATCCCCACCAAGACCTCGGGCCTCGAGCCCGTCCTCGGCGTGGCGCTCGGGTCGGCCACGGTGAGCCCGATCAACATGGCCAACGCGTACGCCACCATCGCCAACTCTGGCGAGCGGGCCGACGTGCACGTCGTGGAGAAGGTCGTGAACTCCTCCGGCGAGGAGATCTACTCCCACGACGACTCCACCGACCAGACCATCGACGCCGACGTCGCCGCGGACACCATCTACGCGATGAGGCAGGTGATGACCGCCGACGGCACCGGCTCGCGCACGCTCAGCCTCGGGCGCCCGGCGATCGGCAAGACCGGCACCGCCACCCGCGGTGATGGCGGCGTCGCCTCCTCGTGGTTCGCCGGCGCGACCCCGCAGTTGGCGACCGTCGTGATGACGGTGCGCGGCGACGGCGTCGGCGCCCTCGACGAGATCGTCTCCGACGGCGGCTACTGGGTGGGCGACTCGTTCGCCGGTGGCTACTACCCGGCGATGGCGTGGACCGAGATCATGAAGGGGGCCCTCGACGGAGAGCCGGTCGAGGAGTTCCCGGAGCCGGTCTTCATGGACGGCGACGCGCCCAGCCCGGGCCACGAGTACACGCCCCCGCCGCCCAGCAAGACCACCAAGACCAAGACGCCCAAGCCGTCCGACACCCCGACGGAGACCCCGACGGAGACTCCCACGGAGACCCCGACCGACACCCCGACCGACACGCCGACCGACACCCCGACGGACACGCCGACCGACACCCCGACAGGGACGCCCACGGGCACGCCCACCACCACGGGAGGCCCCGGCGGTGGCGGCGGGGGAGGCGGGCTGCTCGGGCAGAGTGCGTCGATGAGCCTGTGGGCCTACCTGACCAGGTCCTGGTGGTTGACCCTGGCGCAGTGAGGGCCGCCCCCTCACGCGAGGACCCGACGGTCGCAGCCCTCTCCGAGTGCGTGGGAGGGCCGGCCGGGCGGCACGGGCTGCCGCACCGCTGGTGGGGTCCGACCCGGGTCGTGGTCGCGCTCGGGACCCTCGTGTGGGTCGCGGGCCTGCTGACCAAGAAGGCCTGCGCCGACGACGCGTGGCTGCGCAGCGGCCCTGCGTACGCGCGGATGTGCTGGAACGACTGGGGCTGGTCCGGCCTCGCCACCGCCGACCGACGCCTCGACGAGCCGCTGCCCCCGCTGCCCGCGGCGGTGGGACGGCTGGCCTCCTGGCTGGCGCAGCTGGTGCCCGCGACCGCCGCCGAGCGCGTCCAGACCGGTGCCGTGGCGACGGTCGTGCTGGTGGCCGTGGTGCTGCTGGCGGCGACCGTGGCGGCGACGCGTACGGACCCGCGCCGTCCGTGGGACGGCGCCGTGGTCGCCCTGGCCCCGCTGGTGGCGCTGACCTGGGCGACCTCGTGGCACGTCCTCGCCCTCGGCGGCCTCGCCGTCGGCCTGTGGGCCTGGGCGAGAGGTCGACCCGTGCTGGCGGGCATCGCGTTCGGCGCCGCGGGCGCCACCATGCTCTCCGCGCTGTCGGTCGTGGTGGCGCTGCTGGTGGTGGCGGCCGGCCAGAGCGGCACCGACCGCCGGCCCGCGTTCTCCTCGGCGGCCGTGCTCCGTACGGTCCTCGCCGCCCTGCTCACCTGGACGGTGCTGGCAGCGCCCCGCCTGCTCACCTCCGACGGCCCCCCGTTCGCCTGGTGGGTCCGCGGCGTCGACGGCGGCTCGGTGTGGCTGGTGCTGACCCAGGGCACCGGGCGCACCTTCTCGGCGGCCGAGGTCACGGTCGTCTCGTCCCTGCTGTGGGTGGCGTGGGCCGCGGTCGTCGCGTGGCTGGTGCTGCGCGCCGACGGGCCGCGGTGGGGCCGTGGGCCGGCAGACGTACGCACCATCGCCTCGGCGGCCCTGCTCCTGCTCGGCGGTGCCCTGGTGCTCGCGCCCTGGGTCCCGCCCGCCGCCGGGCTCGTCCTGCTGCCGCTGGCGGCACTGGCCGTGCCCCGCTGGGGCCCGCTGCTGGTCTGGCAGGCCGCGGAGGCGCTGCACCTCGTGCTCACCGGCTGGTACTACAGCGGCGCGCTCGCACCCGCCGACGGCGGCTACTCGTACCTGGTGTGGCTCGCCATCGGGCTGCGGGTCGCCGCGCTCGGGTGGCTGCTCAGCCGTGCCGTCGTCGGGTTGCGGACCGCGCCCGCGGAGGAGCCGTACGGGTCAGGAGACGGTGATCCGGTCGAAGGTGGTCGCGGTGTAGCGGACCCGCACCTCGACCTCCTCCCCGACCTCGGGGACCCGCGCCCCTGAGGGCAGGAACAGCATCGAGGCCTGCATGTGCGGCGGCTCGGCGAACAGGCGCTGCTTGCCGTCGATGCTGAACGGCGACCGGACGAAACCGACCGCGTCCATGCCGCCCCGGGCCAGGGTGGCGGCTCGCGCCTTGAGCGACGCCTCGCCGGTCGGGGCCTCCAGACCCAGGCCGTGGGCGGTGCCGCCCGAGACGACCAGCAGGTGGCCGTTGCGCGGTGCCGAGCGGCCGCGGTAGCCGAACGCCTCGCCCCGCTCGACCTCGTGCACGTCCAGCACGGTCGCCGACACCCTCAGCGCGGCCCGGTCGCCCAGCCACAGCTGGGTGCCGATGCGCGGTCGGAAGGTGAAGTCCGGGTACGATGTGCGCAGCTGGGTCAGCTCGGCCGCCGTGAGGTGGCTGACGTACACCGTGCGGGTGGGCAGACCGGCGGCGACCAGGTCGTTGACCAGCCGGGTCACCTCGGCCAGGTGCGAGGTGACGTTGAGCGGCAGGTGGACGGCGACGCCGCGGAGCCCCGTCACGCCGGACTCGACGACGAACTGCGCGGCGCGGGTCAGGTCGCGCCGCGACATCCCGTGGCGGCGCATCGACGTGAGCTGCTCGAGGACGAACCGCGCCCGCGGGTCCTGCGAGAGCAGACCCGGCAGGTCCTCGAGCCGGCTCACCGTGTGCAGCAGACGGCGCGCCACGGCGGGGGTGAGGTCGGCGCCGCCCTGGAAGGAGCGCCACGGGGTGAGGACGAGCAGGTCGCCGGCGTACCGGTCGAC
>NZ_JBJEHY010000214.1:0-6113 GCF_051876515.1 Nocardioides sp.
AGGCGGTGCGCGGTGGGCTGCCGGCCTTCGGGACGTGCGCGGGGATGATCCTGCTCGCGGACCGGATCGAGGACGGTGCGGCCGGGCAGGAGACCATCGGCGGGCTGGACGTGACGGTGCGCCGCAACGCCTTCGGGCGGCAGGTCGACTCCTTCGAGACCGACCTCGCCTTCACCGGCCTCGAGGAGCCGGTGCACGCCGTCTTCATCCGTGCCCCCGCGGTCGAGTCGGTGGGGGCGGGCGTGGAGGTGCTCGCACGCGTACGGGGTGAGGGCGAGGCTGGTGCTGCCGACCACGGTAGGATCGTCGCCGTTCGCCAGGGCCACCTGATGGCGACCTCCTTCCACCCGGAGGTCGGCGGGGACACCCGTGTGCACCGGTCGTTCGTCGACCTGGTGCGATCGACCTGAGCGAGTCCGTAGGAACACGACGGGAAGAGGGACCATGTCAGGCCACTCCAAGTGGGCGACCACCAAGCACAAGAAGGCCGCGATCGACGCGAAGCGCGGCAAGCTCTTCGCCAAGCTGATCAAGAACATCGAGATCGCGGCCAAGATGGGCGGGCCCGACCCGTCCGGCAACCCGACGCTGTACGACGCCATCCAGAAGGCGAAGAAGCAGTCGGTCCCCAACAAGAACATCGACTCCGCGGTCAAGCGTGGCGGTGGCCTCGAGGGTGGCGGCGTCAACTACGAGACGATCATGTACGAGGTGTACGCCGCCGGTGGCGTGGGCGTCCTCGTGGAGTGTCTGACCGACAACCGCAACCGTGCCGCGATGGAGGTCCGCACCGCGGTCACCCGCAACGGCGGCACCATGGCCGACCCCGGCTCCGTCTCGCGGCTGTTCAACCGCAAGGGCGTCGTGGTGGTCTCCAAGGCGCAGGAGTCGCGTGAGGTGGCCGAGGACGACGTCCTCGAGTCGACCCTCGACGCGGGCGCGGAGGACGTGCTCGACCTGGGCGAGACGCTGCAGGTGCAGTCCGAGCCCAACGACGTCGTCGCGGTGCGCACGGCCCTGCAGGAGTCCGGCATCGACTACGACTCCGCCGAGGTCGAGTTCGTCGCCAGCCTCGACATCCCCGTCGACGCGGACGCCGCGCGCAAGGTCTTCAAGGTGATCGACGCCCTGGAGGACCTCGACGACGTGCAGAACGTCTTCTCCAACGTCGACATCAGCGAGGACGTCCTCGCCGAGCTCGAGAACGACTGAGCGCTCCGTACGGACAGACGGAAGGACGCCCACCTGGTGGTGGGCGTCCTTCCGCCGTTCCGGGCCGCGAGCGTGTCGACGGCGCGCCCGCCCCGGCGCTGGGTTAGCGTGTGTGCGAACAGGTGTTCGGATGCCGGTGTCCCGGTGTCCGTCGGACGAGTCGGCAAAGGGCGGGTGGGCGATGCGCGTGCTGGGGATCGATCCCGGGCTGACCCGCTGCGGGGTCGGGGTCGTCGACGGCAGCGTCGGTCGCCCGTTGACCCTGGTCGACGTGGGCGTGGTCCGTACGTCCTCGCACCTGGACGTGCCCGAGCGCCTGGTCACCATCGAGAAGGGGATCGACGCCTGGCTCGACGAGTACCGCCCCGATGCCGTGGCGGTCGAGCGCGTCTTCGCCCGCTCGGACGTCTCCACGATCATGGGCACCGCCCAGGCCAGCGGGATCGCGATGGTCGCGGCGGCCCGCCGGGGCCTGCCCGTCGCCATGCACACGCCCAGTGAGGTCAAGGCGGCCGTCACCGGCAACGGCCGCGCCGACAAGCAGCAGGTGGGTGCCATGGTCACCCGGATCCTGCGCCTCGACGCACCGCCCAAGCCCGCCGACGCGGCCGACGCGCTCGCGCTGGCCATCACCCACGTGTGGCGCGGAGGCGCCCAGAACCGGATCGAGGCGGCGATCGCCGCCGCAGGGAGGAAGCGATGATCGCCTTCGTCAGCGGCCGGGTGGCCGCACTCACCCTCTCCAGCGCCGTGGTGGAGGTGGGTGGCGTCGGCCTCGAGCTGCTCTGCACCCCCAACACGCTGGCGACGCTGCGGGTGGGGGAGCAGGCGACCCTGCCCTCGACGATGGTGGTCCGCGAGGACTCCATGACGTTGTTCGGGTTCACCGACGACGACGAGAAGGAGATGTTCTCGCTGCTGCAGACCGCCTCCGGGGTCGGTCCCAAGCTGGCCCAGGCCACGCTGGCGGTGCTGTCGCCCGACGCCCTGCGGGAGGCGATCGCCGGTGAGCAGGTCGCCCGCCTGACCAAGGTGCCCGGCATCGGCCAGAAGGGCGCGCAGAAGATCATCGTCGAACTCAAGGACCGGATTGGCCCCGTGACCTCCAGCCGTACGGCCACCGCCGGCGTCGGGGTGGCGTCGGCGTGGCGCGACCAGGTCCAGCAGGGGCTGGTGGGTCTGGGGTGGTCCGCGAAGGACGCCGACAAGGCCGTCGACGCCGTGGCCCCCGAGGCCGGCGAGTCGCCGGACGTCGGTGCGCTGCTCCGCGCGGCCCTGCGTACGCTCAGCAAGGCGTGAACCGCGCCGTGCGAGTCGACCTGACGCCTGGGAGCCGCTGAACCATGGACTGGACCGACGACGACCTCGACGCCCACTACGGGGCGGTCGAGGGCGAGCACCTGCGCCGCGTGACTGACGCGGAGGCGGAGGGTGACGAGCGCGCCGTCGAGGCTGCGTTGCGCCCCCGTACCCTCGACGAGGTCGTGGGGCAGTCGCGGGTGCGCGACCAGCTCGGCCTGGTGCTCGAGGCGGCCCGCCGCCGCGGACGCGCGCCCGACCACGTGCTCCTCTCCGGGCCGCCCGGGCTCGGCAAGACCACGCTCGCGATGATCATCGCCTCCGAGATGGGCGTGCCGCTGCGTCTCACGAGCGGCCCGGCGATCACCCACGCCGGCGACCTGGCCGCGATCCTGTCCGGCCTCAACGAGGGTGACGTCCTCTTCGTCGACGAGATCCACCGGATGTCGCGGCCCGCCGAGGAGATGCTCTACATGGCGATGGAGGACTTCCGGGTCGACGTCGTCATCGGCAAGGGGCCGGGCGCCACGGCGATCCCGATCGAGCTCCCGCCGTTCACGCTGGTGGGCGCGACCACGCGGGCTGGCCTGCTGCCCGGGCCGCTGCGGGACCGGTTCGGGTTCACCGCCCACCTGGAGTTCTACGAGCCGGCCGAGCTGGACCTCATCGTGCACCGGTCCGCCGGGCTGCTCGGCGTCGAGCTGCTGGCCGAGGGGGCGGCTGAGATCGCGCTGCGCTCCCGCGGCACCCCGCGCATCGCCAACCGCCTGCTGCGCCGCGTGCGCGACTACGCCCAGGTGCGTGCCGACGGCGTGGTCACCCAGCAGATCGCCCACGCGGCGCTGGACATGTTCGAGGTCGACCAGTCCGGCCTCGACCGGCTCGACCGGGGCGTCCTCGACGTCCTCTGCCGCCGCTTCGGCGGGGGACCGGTCGGCGTCTCCACCCTCGCGGTCGCCGTGGGCGAGGAGCGCGAGACCGTCGAGGAGGTCGCCGAGCCGTTCCTCGTACGCATGGGCATGCTCGCCCGGACCCCGCGCGGCCGGATCGCGACCCCGGCGGCGTGGCGGCACCTCGGGCTGCCGGTGCCCGCGTCGGCCGCCATGGGGGACGCGTCGCTGTTCGAGGACCTCTGAGTCCTCCCGGGGGCTGAGCCCGTGCTCCGGCTGCGCCGGGGCCGGGTGGACGCTCGGCGCGCGGGAACCGGTCTGAGAGGATCGGACCATGGGTTTCCAGATCTGCCAGGACGCAGCCGCTGACAAGGTCCTCGACGACTCCCCGTTCGCCCTCGTGATGGGGATGCAGCTGGACCAGCAGTACCCCATGGAGCACGCGTTCCGCGGCCCGGCCAAGGTGCTGGACCGCTTCGGCACGATCGAGCCGGCCGCCATCGCGGCGGCCGACCCCGACGCGTTCGCCGAGATGGCGGCGACCACGCCGGCCATCCACCGGTTCCCGGGCTCCATGGCGGCCAAGGTGCAGGCGCTCGCCGCGATCGTGGAGAACGAGTACGGCGGTGACGCCTCGCGCATCTGGACCGAGGCCAAGGACGCCAAGGACCTGCTCAAGCGCATCCAGGCCCTGCCGGGCTTCGGCAAGCAGAAGGCGCAGATCCTGCTCGCGCTGCTGGTCAAGCAGGTCGGTGTGACGGCCGACGGCTGGGAGTCCGTGGTCGGCGACTACGCCCTGGAGGGCTACCGCTCGGTCGCCGACGTGGTCGACGGGGACTCGCTGCAGAAGGTGCGCGACTTCAAGAAGGCGAAGAAGGCGGCGGCCAAGGCCCAGGCCTGACCACTCAGTGGTCACGAAGGCCCGCGTACCGGGGCTCGCGGAGACGACTTCTCACGACTTCCGCCACTGAGCGGCAGGGCGGGGTGACGGGCCTCACGGGTTCCTAACGTCCTCCTCACACCGCTTGTGAAGGAGGTCACACCATGACGGAACTCGTCACCCAACGCCTGGGCAGGTTCGTCACCGACACCGGGTTCGACCAGCTCCCCTCGGACGTCGTCGACTACACGAAACTGCTCGTTCTCGACTCGATCGCGTGCGGTCTCGGCGCCTCCCAGATGGAGCGCACCCGAATGGGGCACCGCGTCGCGGCGCGCCTCGGTGATGGCCAGGAGGCGACCCTGTTCGGGATGGACCGGCTGGTGCCGGCCACCCACGCCGCCTCGGCCAACGCCGAGATCATGAACCTGCTCGACGCCGACGACACGTTCTTCAACTCCGCCCACTTCGTGATCCTCAACGTCGCCGCAGCCCTCGCCGAGGCCGAGCGCACCGGCGGGTCCGGCGCGGAGCTGGTGCGTGCCGTCGCCCTCGGGTTCGACGTGAGCGCCCGGTTCAACCTGGCCAGCTCGTTCATGACGTTCGAGGACGGCGAGTTCCGCTGGTCGGAGCTGTTCGGCAGCGGGTACGCCGCGATGGGCGCCGCGGCGTCCGCCGGCATCGTGCTCGGCCTGGATGCGAACCAGATGGCCGACGCGTTCGCGCTGGTCGCCGGCACCGCCCCGGGCGCCCGCAACTCCAACGCCTGGGTGCGCCGCGAGTACGCCTCGTACAAGCACGCCCCCAACTACAACCTTGTGCAGAACGCGATGACGTCGGTGCTGCTCGCCGAGCACGGCTACCGCGGCGAGCTGGACCTGGTCGACCTCGTCCCCGGCTTCATCGAGGGCCAGGGGTTCGTCAGCCGCGACCTGGAGCCGCTCACCCGTGAGCTGGGCAGCCAGTGGTGGATCCGAGACAGCGCGGTCAAGTTCCTGCCCTCGTGCCGCTACACCCACGCCCCGGCGCACACGCTGGAGAAGTTCATGGCGGCCAACGGCCTGGGTGCTGGCGACATCGAGTCGATCGAGGTACGGCTCAACCCGGCCGCGTTCAGCATGTCGGTCTTCAACGACCCGGCCCGCTCGTTCGACCCCGACGACCACCGCTCGCCGATGCACGCGCAGTTCAACATCCCCTTCGTGCTGGCGAACGTCGCGCTGGGCAACCGCCCCGGCGCCGGCTGGTACACCCCGGAGAACCTGGCCGACCCGCGCGTGTGGGAGGTCGCCGACCGGATCACCACCTCGGCCGACCCGTCGCTGGCGGAGGAGTGGGACTCCGAGATCAACGACGGTGTGGGTCGTCCTCGGCGTACCCGCGGCTCGCTGACCATCCGGGCCGGCGGACAGGAGCTGCAGGTCGACGAGGACTTCGCCCCCGGCGACCCGTGGTCGAAGGAGACCGCCCCCACCTGGGCGGACGTCGAGCGCAAGCTGCGCAACTTCTGCCACGACATCGTCCCGGGCGAGCAGCTCACGTCGCTGGTGGCGGTGGTCCGCGACCTCGACAAGGTCGACGACGTACGCGCACACCTCACCCCGCTGCTCCAGGCGGGTGCTCGATGAGCGCCGTCGTGACCCCGGCGCCGACCCGCCCGTTCGTGGCGACGGGCCGGCTGGCCGGACGGCGCGCGGTGGTCACCGGCGGCGGTGCCGGGATCGGTCTCGGCATCCTGCGTTGCCTGGTCGCCGAGGGCGCCCGTGTCCTCATCGCCGACCTCGACCCGGTGGCTGCCGACGTGGCCGCCGCGCTGCGCGAGGAGTTCGCTG
>NZ_JBJEHY010000215.1:0-6096 GCF_051876515.1 Nocardioides sp.
CCACGGCCTGTTCAGCCGCCAGCTGTTCCTGGGCGACTCCCTCGACGTGGACCGCGAGGGGGCCGAGCGCGTGCGCAACGCCGCCAGGCGTGTCGACGACATCCGCTTCGCCGAGTCCCGCAAGGATGCGGACGACGAGGCGTGAGTGTGTGCCCCGTTGCCCACAACCGGGCTCCGGCCCCCTAGGCTGGGGCCCCACCCTTCACGGACTTGAGGGAGAGAATGTCGTCGTTGCTCGAAGGTGCCAAGAAGTTGGTCACCCGCGGATCCAGCATCGGTGCCCGCATCGACGGTCTCGACGCTGCGATCGAGGCTGCGCACGGTCGCCTCGACGAGGCGACGCTCGAGGAGGCCCGGCGCACCGTCGACCGTGCTGCGAGCCGCATCAAGCTGTCCTCCGAGCACACGGTCGTCGCGCTCGCCGGCGCGACCGGTTCCGGCAAGTCGTCCACGTTCAACGCCCTCACCGAGCTCGAGCTGTCCGCCGTCGGCGTGCGGCGTCCGACCACCTCGTGGGCCACGGCGTGCGTGTGGGGCAAGGAGGGGGCTGAGGAGCTCCTCGACTGGCTCGGCATCCCGCCGCGCCACCAGGTGACCCGCGACTCGATGCTGTCGACGGGCCGGGAGGACGTGACGCTCAACGGCGTCGTGCTCCTGGACCTGCCCGACCACGACTCCACCGAGGTCGCGCACCACCTCGAGGTGGACCGCCTCGTCGAGCTGGCCGACATGCTCGTGTGGGTCCTCGACCCCCAGAAGTACGCGGACGCGGCCATCCACGACCGCTACCTGGCGCCGCTGAAGGCGCACAAGGACATCATGCTGGTGGTCCTCAACCACATCGACACGGTGCCGGAGAACCGTCGCGGCGCGATGCTCGACGACGTACGCCGGCTGCTGGCCGCCGACGGCCTCGACGGGGTGCCGGTCCTCTCCACCAGCGCGCGTGAGGGCTGGGGCATCCAGGACCTCAAGAGCCAGATCGCCAAGCGGGCCAAGGAGAAGCGCGCGACCCGGGCACGTCTGGAGTCCGACCTGCACGCCGCGGCCGAGTCGCTGGCGACGGTGTCCGGCACGGTCGAGCCGCCCAAGCTGAGCACCGAGCGTCGCAAGGCGCTCGACGCCGCGCTCGCGGACGCCGGTGGCGTCCCCACGGTCGTCAAGGCGGTCGAGGACTCCACCCGGATCCGGGCCAACCGGGCGACCGGCTGGCCGGTGGTGGCGTGGCTGTCCAAGATGAAGCCCGACCCGCTCAAGCGGCTCCACCTCGACCTGGGTGCCCTCGGCAAGGAGCTTGTCTCGGTCTCGCGGACCGCGCTGCCCGAGCCGACCCAGGTCCAGCGGGCCCGCGTCGACACCGAGGTGCGCGCGCTGGCCGACGAGCTCGGCGAACCCCTCACCCCTGCCTGGGCGACCGCGGTGCGCAAGGCCTCCACGGCCCGGCTCGACGACCTGGGCGACGGCCTGGACCGCGCCATCGGCGCCACCGACCTCAACGCCGAGCGCATCCCGGTCTGGGCGAGCGCCGTGCGCTTCCTGCAGTGGCTCTTCATCGCGGCCGCCCTCGTCGGGCTGGGCTGGATGCTGCTGCTCGGCCTGGGCACGTACGTCCGCCTCCCCGAGCCGCCCACGCCCGAGGTCGGCGGGTGGCCGTTGCCGCTGCTCCTGCTGGCCGGGGGAGTGGTGCTGGGGATCGCGCTGGCGGCCGTGTGCCGCCTGCTCGTCGCCTCCACCGCGCGCTCGCGGGCCAGGGAGGCCGAGCGGCGCCTCCTGTCCGCCATCGGCGAGGTGAGCCAGGAACTCGTCGTCGACCCGGTGCAGGCCGAGCTGGACGCGTACGGCCGGGTCCGCGAGGGTCTTCTCTCCTCGCTGCGCTGACCCTGCTGCGCCAGGTCTCGTCCACAGGGGCCGTCCCGGCACGGATCTTCTCCACAGGGGCCGCATGCTCTGGTACGCGGTGCTCCCGGCCGTGAGTCTGGTGGTCCCGGGCGGACCGACCGCCCCAGGCCTGGAGGTCCGCATGAACGACACGACCCTGACGCTCACCGGCTGGGTGGGCAGCGACGTCACCGTGCAGCAGGCGGGTGGGCACGCGGTGGCCACCTTCCGTGTGGGGTCCACCCCGAGACGGTTCCGCGACGGCGCGTGGGTCTCCGGGAACACGACGTGGTTCCAGGTCAAGGCGTGGCGCCACGTGGCAGAGCACGTCGCCCGCTCGGTGCACCGCGGTGACCCTGTCATCGTGCAGGGGCGCCTGACCGTCGAGCTGTGGGAGCGCGAGGACGGGGTCAGCGTCTCGCGTCACGTCGTCGTGGCCAGCGCGGTGGGGCACGACCTGGCGCACGGGACGTCCGCGTTCACGAAGGCCGTCCGGACTCCGCACGAGGGTGCCGAGGACCGCGTGGTGTCGCCGGGGCAGCAGTCGCCCGCCGAGGCCACGACCGTGCTCGCGGATGCCCCTCAGGCGCCGCACGCCGCCTGAGCATGGTCCGGCGCACGTCCCGGTTGTGGTCGTGACGCTGCCGCACCATAGGCTCTCCCTCATGGCTGAGTACGTCTTCACGCTGCGCAACGTGCGCAAGGCCCACGGCGACAAGGTTGTCCTCGACAACGTCACCCTGTCGTTCCTCCACGGAGCCAAGATCGGCGTCGTTGGCCCCAACGGCGCCGGCAAGTCCACGCTGTTCAAGATCATGGCCGGGCTCGAGCAGCCCAACAACGGCGACGCGATCAAGGACCCCGACGCCACGGTCGGCATGCTCCAGCAGGAGCCGCCGCTGACCGAGGGCAAGACGGTCCTCGAGAACGTCGAGGAGGCCGTCGCCGAGATCAAGGGCAAGATGAAGCGTCTCGAGGACGCGTACATGGAGATGGGCGACCCCGACGCCGACCAGGACGCCCTGATGAACGAGACGGGCGAGCTGCAGACGTTCCTCGACAACGCCAACGCCTGGGACATCGACAGCCGCCTTGAGCAGGCCATGGACGCGCTGCGCTGCCCGCCGCCGGACGCGCTGGTGGACAACCTCTCCGGTGGTGAGCGCCGACGCGTCGCCCTGTGCAAGCTGCTGCTCGAGCAGCCCGACCTGCTGCTCCTCGACGAGCCCACCAACCACCTCGACGCCGAGTCGGTCCAGTGGCTCGAGGGCCACCTCAAGTCCTACCCGGGCGCCGTCATGGCGATCACCCACGACCGCTACTTCCTCGACAACGTCGCCGAGTGGATCGCCGAGGTCGACCGCGGCTCCATCCACGGCTACGAGGGCAACTACTCCACCTACCTGGAGACCAAGAAGGAGCGCCTCAAGGTCGAGGGCCTCAAGGACGCCAAGCGCGCCAAGATGCTCGAGAAGGAACTCGAGTGGGTGCGCTCCAACGCCAAGGCGCGCCAGACCAAGTCGAAGTCGCGTCTGGCCCGCTACGAGGAGCTCGCGGCAGAGGCCGACAAGGCCCGCAAGATCGACACCGCCGACATCAACATCCCCCCGGGCCCGCGCCTGGGTGACATCGTCCTCGAGGCCAAGAACCTCTCCAAGGGCTTCGAGGGTCGCACCCTGTGGAACGACATCTCGTTCACGCTGCCGCGCGCCGGCATCGTCGGTGTGATCGGCCCCAACGGCGTCGGCAAGACCACCCTGTTCCGGATGATCACCGGCGACGAGACCCCGGACTCGGGTGAGCTGGTCGTCGGCCAGACCGTCAAGATCTCGTACGCCGATCAGAGCCGCGGCGGCATCGACCCCAACAAGAACGTCTGGGAGGTCGTCTCCGACGGTCTCGACTTCATCAAGGTCGCCAACTTCGAGATGAACAGCCGCGCGTACGTCGCGTCGTTCGGTTTCAAGGGGCCCGACCAGCAGAAGAAGTCGGGCGTCCTGTCGGGTGGTGAGCGCAACCGCCTCAACCTGGCGCTGACGCTCAAGATGGGCGGCAACCTGCTGCTCCTCGACGAGCCCACCAACGACCTGGACGTCGAGACCCTCTCCTCGCTCGAGGACGCGCTGCTCGACTTCCCGGGCTGTGCCGTGGTGACCTCCCACGACCGGTGGTTCCTCGACCGCGTGGCCACCCACATCCTCGCCTGGGAGGGTGACGAGACCGACGGTGGCAAGTGGTTCTGGTTCGAGGGCAACTTCGCCTCGTACGAGGAGAACAAGGTCGAGCGCCTCGGTGTCGAGGCTGCGCGTCCGCACCGCGTGACGCACCGCCGCCTCACGCGCGACTGAGACGTCGAAGAGAAGCCCCGCCCGGGCCGCGCACTGCGCGGTTCCCGGGCGGGGCTTCTCGCGTTCCAGAGAGCCCTCAGACGGGGAGGGTCAGCGGATCTCCGCCTCGGGGTGGCGCGAGACGAGGGTGTCGGAGATGGCGTCCATGACGCGGCCCAGGGCCGCGAAGTCCTCGGGCGTGCACAGGTCCACCACGTACCGGCGCACGCTCTCCACGTGGGCGGGGGCGGCCGCCACCAGGATCCGGTACCCCTCCTCGGTCATGGTGGCCACGATGCCCCGGCCGTCGTCGGGTGAGCTGCCGCGTACGACGAGGCCGGCGCGCTCCATCCGGCTGATGGTGTGCGTCACGCGGCTGCGCGAGTGCGCCATCGAGTCGGCGATGTGAGCCATCCGCATGCAGCGGTCGGGGCGCTCGGAGAGGCGTACCAGGATCTCGTACTCGGTGAGGGAGAGCCCCGACTCGCGGCGGAGGTCCTCGTCGAGCCGGTCGAGCAGGAGCGTGACACCCATCATCAGGGCGCGCCACGAGTGCTGCTGGTCCTGGTCGAGCCAACGGGGTTCCCGAGTCGATGACATGGGCGGCACTCTAATCGCAGCTGAGGCCCTCCTTGCGGAGCCTGACCACGTGACCTCGCGCACCGTGACCTGGCCCACCGTGCCCGAACGCGACGACGCCCGACCGCATGAGCGGCCGGGCGTCGTCGGGGGATCAGCGGGTGAGGCTCAGAGGCGCTCGATGACCATGGCCATGCCCTGGCCGCCGCCGACGCACATGGTCTCCACGCCGAACTGCTTGTCCGCCTCGGTGAGCGCGTGGATCAGCGTGTTGGTGATGCGAGCACCGGTCATGCCGAACGGGTGACCCACGGCGATGGCGCCGCCGTGGATGTTGAGCTTGTCCTCGTCGATGCCGAGCTCGCGCGCGGACGGGACGGCCTGCGCGGCGAACGCCTCGTTGATCTCGAAGAGGTCGATGTCGTTGATGCCCAGGCCGGCACGCGAGAGGGCCTGCTTGGTCGCCTCGACCGGGCCCATGCCCATGATCTCCGGGTTGAGGCCGGTGACGCCGGTGGAAACGATGCGGGCCAGCGGCGTGATGCCGAGGTCCTTGGCCTTGGTGTCGGACATGATGACCAGGGCAGCGGCACCGTCGTTGAGCGGGCAGGCGTTGCCGGCGGTCACGGTGCCGTCCGGGCGGAAGATCGGCTTGAGGCCGGCGGTGGCCTCCAGGGTGACGCCCGCGCGCGGACCGTCGTCGGCGGAGACGACCGTGCCGTCAGCCAGGGTCACCGGGGTGATGTCACGGCCCCAGAAGCCGGAGGCGATGGACGCCTCGGCACGGTTCTGCGAACGCACGGCGAAGGCGTCCTGGTCCTCGCGCGAGACACCCATGAAGCGGGCCACGTTCTCGGCCGTCTGACCCATGTCGACGTAGATGTCGGGGACGAGGCCCTCGGTGCGGGGGTCGGTCCAGCCGGTGCCGCCCTCGGCCATCTTGGCGGTGCGCTCCATGCCGGGGAAGGCCAGCGGGTTCTTGGTGTTCTCCATGCCGTCGGCCTTGCCGAGGCCGAAGCGGGAGACGGTCTCGACACCGGCGGAGATGAAGACGTCACCCTCGCCGGCCTTGATGGCGTGGAACGCCATGCGCGTGGTCTGCAGGCTCGAGGAGCAGTAGCGGTTGACGGTCACGCCCGGCAGGTGGTCGAACCCGGCGAGCACCGCGACGGCGCGCGCCATGTTGTAGCCCGACTCGCCCGCGGGCTGGCCACAGCCCAGCATCAGGTCCTGGATCTCGGTCGGGTCCAGCTCGGGCACCTTGGCCAGGGCGGCGTGCACCATCTGCACGGTCAGGTCGTCGGGACGCATG
>NZ_JBJEHY010000216.1:0-6061 GCF_051876515.1 Nocardioides sp.
AGCACGGCTGCCGTCGTCTTCGGCCTCACCCGACGGCACGGTCTGACCGGGCAGCGCCTGGTCCTGGTGGGGCTCGGGGTGGGGGCGGCCCTGCAGGCGCTCAACACCCTGCTCGTCGTTCGGGCCTCGCTCGTCGCCGCCCAGACCGCCGCCCAGTGGCTGGCGGGCTCGCTCAACGCGGTGCTCTGGCCGCGCGCCACCGGCACGCTGGTCGTGGTGGCGCTCCTGCTGGCTGCGTGCGTACCGCTGGCGCGGCCCCTGTCCATGCTCTCCCTGGGCGACGACGTGTGCCGCTCGGCCGGCATCGACGTCGGGCGTGTACGGACCTGGTCGGTGGTGCTGGCCGTGGCGCTGGTCTCCGTGGCCACCGCCGCCACGGGCCCGCTCGCGTTCGTCGCCCTGGCCGCCCCGCAGATCGCCCGTCGCCTGGCACGCAGCCCCGCGGCCGGGCTCGCCGGCTCCGCGCTCACCGGCGCCCTGCTCGTGGTGGCCAGCGACGTCGTGGCTCAACGCCTGCTCGCGCCCGACGAGCTGGCCGTGGGCGTCATCACCGGCGCCGTCGGGGGCGTCTACCTGCTCGGTCTGCTGACCCACGAATGGAAGAAGGCACGTCGTTGACAAGACTGCTCTCCCGAGCCCTGGAGGCCGGGTACGGGACCAGGACGATCCTGCACGGGGTCGACGTGGAGATCCCCGACGGGCGCATGACCGTGATCGTCGGCCCGAACGCGTGCGGCAAGTCGACCCTGTTGCGGAGCCTCGCGCGGATGCTGAAGCCGCTGGCGGGAGAGGTCCTGCTCGACGGCACCCAGATCGACGAGCTCGCCCCCAAGGAGGTGGCGCGGCGCCTCGGGCTGCTCCCGCAGTCGGCGACCGCGCCCCCGCAGATGACCGTCACCGACCTCGTCGCGCGGGGACGCTACCCGCACCAGAGCCTGTTCCGTCAGTGGTCCCGCGCTGACGAGGAGGCCGTGCACCGGGCGATGGAGGCCGCCGACGTGACGGGACTGGCCGACCGCGCCGTCGACGAGCTCTCCGGCGGTCAGCGCCAGCGCGTCTGGCTGGCGATGGTGCTGGCACAGGAGACCCCGCTGCTCCTCCTGGACGAGCCGACCACGTACCTCGACATCGCCCACCAGGTCGAGGTGCTCGAGCTGGCCAAGCGTCTGCGCCACGAGGGCCGTACGGTCGTGGCCGTCCTCCACGAGCTCCACCTGGCCTTCCGCTACGCCGAGCACCTCGTCGTGATGAAGGACGGTCACGTGGTGGCGACCGGGGACCCCCGCGACATCGTCACCGCCGAGCTGGTCGAGCAGGTCTACGACCTGCCCTGCCGGATCATCCCCGACCCGGAGACGGGCACCCCGATCGTGATCCCGCTGGCCCGGAGCGTCTCGTGAGCACGCCCCGCACGCCGCACCGGCAGCCGCCGAAGGTGCCGCGCCCCGACCCCGTCGAGCGCGGGCGCAGCGACGTCCTCACCGCTCTGGGGGAGGCGCCCTCGCAGGGCGACGTCGACGCCTTCTGGTCGGAGCACGCCGGACGGCTGCCGCTGGTCGAGGCCACCGACGGGCCCGACCGCTGGCGCGTCACGTTCTGCTGGCGTGACGCGGAGGCTGCCGAGGTCTTCCTCTTCGTCAACCGACTCACCGACGAGACGCGCCTGCACAACAGCCTGATGGAGCGCCTCGGCGACACCGACCTGTGGCACCTGACGTACGTGCTCGGGCCCGCGTGGCGCGCCTCCTACGCCTTCCTGCCGCGCGCCCACGGCGAGCAGGCGCCATGGCTCGGGGACGGTGACCAGGTGCGCATCCGTACGGCCCTCGACCGCGGGCAGGCCGATCCGGCGAACCCCGACTCCTGCCTCAACCGGGCCGGCGTGCGGCAGTCCGTGGCCGCGACCCCCCATGCCCCGGCCCAGCGGTGGCTGGCGCGCCGTGGGGACGTGACGCCCGGACGCCTGGTCGCCGACGTGCTCGACGACGGGCGTCCGGTGTGGCTGCACGACCCGGCCGGGGTGGCGGACGAGACACCCCTGCCGGCCCTGGTCGTCCTCGACGGCGAGGTCTGGAACGGCACCCAGGACCTGCCCACGACGTTGGACAACCTCGTGGCCGACGGACTCGTGCCCGGGTGGCGCACGATCCTGGTCGCCTCCGGCGGCCGCGAGCAGCGGTGGGACGAGCTCGGCGCCGGCGCAGGCGGGGGAGACCTCGTCGTGGACCAGGTGCTGCCCTGGCTCCGGGCGCGGCGGTGCGTGCAGGAGGGGCCCGCCGCGGTGACGGTGGCCGGTCAGAGCCTGGGCGGCCTGTCGGCCCTGCGCACGGTGCTGCACCACGGCGACGCCGTCGGGAACGCGATCTCCCACTCCGCCTCGCTGTGGCAGGACGACCTGCTCGACGCTGCGACCCTGCCGAACGAACCGGGCCGCCTGTGGATCCATCTCGGGCACGGGGAGCAGGAGTGGGTCCTGGCGGGCCCGCACCTCGAGCTGGGCGCCGTGCTGGGCGAACGGGGGTTCGCGGTCGACGCGGTCGCCTACGACGGCGGCCACGACTACGCCTGGTGGCGCGGCGCCCTCGCCGACGCCCTCCTGGCCCAGAGCCGGCACCGTGCGCCGTGACCCCGTCGGCCACAATGGCCCGGTGAGCACCGACAGCACCGTCGAGTCCGCCCGGACCGTCCTGTGATCGCCCCCGGACCGCTGCCCCAGCACGGTCTCGGCGGTGCGGCCGACCTGCCGATCCCCGCGTCCTTCGCGATCGTCGGGGGTGCGGCGGCGCTGGCGGCCTCCTTCGTGATCCTCCTGGTCGCCTGGCGCAGCCCCCGCTTCGCCGTCCCCGCCGGCACGCGTCCGCTCCCCGAGCGGTGGGCCGCACTGCTCGACAGCCGCGGTTGGCGGGTTGCCTGGCAGGCCATGGGCCTGGCGTTCCTGGCGTTCATGCTGGTCCCGGCGTTCCTGGGACCCGACACGCTGGTCAACCCCGTCTTCGGCGTCGTGTACGTCTGGCTCTGGGTCGGGATCGTGCCCGCCTCGCTGCTGTTCGGCAGGGCGTTCCGCGCGGTCAGCCCCGCGCGCACGCTGGTGAGCCTGCTGGGTCGCCTCACCGGGGGAGGAGTGGCCCGGTTCCCGGCGTGGCTGGGCTACTGGCCGGCGGCGGTGATGCTCTTCGCGTTCGTCTGGCTGGAGCTCGTCTACCCGCAGTCGACGTACCTGGGCCCGGTACGCCTGTGGTTCACCATCTACTTCGTCGTCGTGGTCCTCGGCGGTCTGGTCTTCGGCGAGAAGTGGGTCGAGCGCGCCGACCCCTTCGAGGTGTACTCCACCCTCCTCGCACACCTGTCGCCCTGGGGACGCGACGAGGACGGCACCCGCGTGTGGATCAGCCCGCTGCGCCACCTGGCGCGGCTGACGCCCGAGTCCGGGCTGGTCGCGACGACCGCCGTCCTGCTCGGGTCGACCGCGTTCGACAGCTTCAAGGGATCAGTCACCTGGATCCGGTTCGTGCAGGCCGTCGACGTGGACGCCGCCCTGGTCAACACCCTCTGCCTGCTGGCCTGGGTGGTGGCCGTGGGCGTCGTGTTCGCACTCGCGACGATGCTGACCCCGGCGGCGTCGCTTCCGCGCCGGGAGCTGCCCGCGAGACTCGCGCACTCGCTGGTCCCGATCATCGTGGGCTACATGGTCGCCCACTACTTCAGCTACTTCGTGGTGGTCGGGCAGCAGACCCTGACGCACCTGAGCGACCCGCTGGGGACGGGGGCGAACCTCTTCGGGACCGCCGACCTGCCGCCCAACCGGTGGCTGTCGGACCACGTGACCTTCCTCGCCTCCACGAAGGTCGTCGCCATCGTGACCGGGCACGTCCTGGGCGTCGTCGCCGCGCACGACCGTGCACTGGAGCTCCTCGGGCGCCGGAACCACGTGGTCGGCCAGCTCGGCCTGCTGGTCGTGATGGTGCTCTTCACCTACATGGGGCTCTACCTGCTCTTCGGCGCCTGAGCGGCAGCGCGCAGCCGGTGAGTCGACGCGGTGCTCGCCCGCCACGCGCGGTCGCCTGCCCGGTTCTGTCAGTGGTCCTGCCTAGCATTGCGTGACGTGAAGATCCTCCACACCTCCGACTGGCACATCGGTCGGACCTTCCACCAGCACTCGACGGCCGAGGCCCTCTCCTCGGTCCTCGACGCCCTGGTCGCGCTGGTGCGCCAGCACGCGGTGGACGTGGTGGTCGTGGCGGGGGACGTCTTCGACTCCTCCACACCGTCGGCCCCGTCGGTGGAGGAACTCGACCGGGTGCTGGTGGCACTCAGCGCCACCGGTGCGCGGGTGGTGGTCACCAGCGGCAACCACGACTCGCCGGCCCGTCTCGGGGCGAAGTCCGCGTTCACGGCGGCGGCCGGTGTCCACATCGTCACGCGCCCGGAGGAGCACGACCGCGCGGTCGTGCTGGAGGACGACCACGGGCCCGTCCACGTCTACGGGATCCCGTACCTCGAGCCAGCGCTGGTCCGGCACCGGTGGCCCGACGCGCGGCTCACCAACCAGGCCCGCGTGATGGGGTTCGCGCTCGACAACATCCGCGCCGACATCGCCGCTCACGGTTCGCCACGCTCCGTCGTGGTAGCGCACACGTTCGTGGCAGGTGCCGAGGGCTCGTCCTGCGAGTCCGAGCGATCGATCACCTCCGGTGGGGTCGACCGTGTCCCGGTGCCGACCTTCGACGGCGTGACGTACGCAGCGCTCGGGCACATCCACCGACGCAACACGCTGGCGGCCCACGTCCGCTACAGCGGCGCTCCACTGCACCTCTCGTTCTCCGAGGAGGCGGCCCCCCGTGGGGCCTGGCTGGTCACCCTGGACGCCGTCGGCCTGGCGTCGGTGGACTGGCTCGACCTCCCGGTCCCGCGACGGCTGGTCACGTTGACGGGCACGCTCGAGGAGCTGCTGAGCGACGAGTCGCTGGCGGTGCACGCCGACGACTGGGTGCGCGCACGGCTGCTCGACGAGCACCGTCCCGTGGATCCGATGCGCCGGCTGAGCGTCCGCTTCGCCCACTGCGCAGTGCTGGAGCACCTGCCACCCGTGGCTCCCGCCGCCCACCCGCGCCGGACGGCGAGGGTGCTGACCGAGCTCTCGGACGAGGAGGTCATCGCCGACTTCCTCGTCCACGTGCGCGACGGCGAGGGCCCCAGCGACGACGAGCGCGCCCTGGTCGCCGACGTGGTCTCGTCGGTGCGCGGGCAGGCGGCCCGGGCATGAGGATCCACCGGGTCTCGATGGCGGGGTTCGGCCCGTTTCGCGGCGAGGTGCTGCTCGACGTCGACGCCTTCGCGCCGCACGGGCTGTTCCTGATCAACGGTCCGACCGGCTCCGGCAAGTCGACCCTGCTCGACGCGATCGTCTTCGCCCTGTACGGCTCGGCGCCGCGGTACTCCACGCACGCGGGTGCCCAGGTGCGCAGCCAGTTCTGCACGCCCGACGAGCCGACCTGGGTCGAGCTGGAGTTCACCGCGGACGAGACGACCTACCGCGTGAGGCGTTCACCGGAGTACCTCCGCCCCCGGGCCAGGGGGGAGGGCACGACGCCCGAACGGGCCACGGCCGAGCTCTCCCGCTGGGACGGCACCCGGTGGGTCGGACTCGAGTCCCAGCTGCGCACGGTCGGGCAGCGGCTCTTCGAGATCCTCCCGTTGACCGCCGAACAGTTCCTGCAGGTCGTGCTGCTCGCACAGGGCCAGTTCGAGCAGTTCCTCGTCGCCAGCAGCGCCGACCGGCAGCCCCTGCTGAGGACCCTGTTCGACTCCGAACGCTTCGCCGACTACGACCACGCCTTCCAGCAGCGGGCCGCAGCGTTGCGCGCCGGCGTCGAGCGGGCCGAGGAGACCGCCTCCGCAGCGCTCGCCACCCTGTGCGCGCACGCGGAGGTCGAGCCTCCCGAGGAGCCCGACGAGCAGTGGCTCGACACCGTGCTCCGCGCGCAGGCCGACGCGGTCGCGACCAGCGAGGCCCTGCGCGCTGAGGCCCAGCAGGAGGCGACCGGTGCTCGTTCGCTCCTCG
>NZ_JBJEHY010000217.1:0-22972 GCF_051876515.1 Nocardioides sp.
CGACGCCTGCCCGGCCAGAAGTCGTCCACAACCCCCCGGAGCCGGTGCCGCTCATCCACAGGCAGCCCCTGAGGGTTCGCGCACCCGCCCGGGCGGGGACTCCCTCCCCAGCGGCGCACGGCCGCGACGAGCGAGGGGAGTGACGATGGACGGGCAGTACGGCACGGTCGGGGCGCGCAGCGGCGGGACGGCGGCGCGATGAGCGGCATCGAGGTCGAGGTGGCTGCCTGGCGGCGTCACGCCGCCCACGTCGCCGCCCTGAGGGACCGGCTCCAGTCGGCCCGCACGGCTGCGGAGTCGGTCGATCTCGGCGCCGACACGTTCGGCGTGGTGGGTGTTCTCGTGGTGGGTCCCTCGCTGGCCCCGCTCGCGGAGGCCGGCCGTCTGGCGGTCGAGCTGGTCGACGACGCCCTGGGCGGGTGCGCCCGTGGCATCGAGGAGGTTGCCGACCTGTTCGAGCACGTGGACACCGAGGTCCGCACCCGGTTCGAGCGTCTCCGGGAGGCCCCGCTGGTCATGGGGACCGCCCTGGCCGCGGTCGACCTGACGGTCGGGATCGCGTCGTGAGCGGCACCGACGGGGCCCGTCTCCTCAGCCCCGTCATCGACGGCGCCGCGGCGCTGGAACGGGGGGAGTGGGTGGAGGGTTCCCTCACCGCCGCACTGGCCTCGCTCGACGGCATCGACGCCGTGGTCGACCTCGTGGCGGACCCGCTCGCGGGCGCGAGCGCGTTCGTCGTGGAGTGGGCGCTGGAGCACTGCCAAGGGTTCCAGGACCTGCTCGACGAGCTCGTGGGCGACAGCGCCGCGATCAGTGCCGCCGCGACCACCTGGCGCGGCATCGGCAGCTGCCTCGACGGTGTCGGGGAGGCGTACACCGACCGGGTCGACGTCGACCTGGCGGGCCAGGTCGGCCTGACACCCACCGCGTACCGGGGCGCGGCGGTGGCCGCCCGCGGGCACGTCGCCGCGCTCGCGGGAGCAGCGTCCGGTGTCGCGGAGGGCATCCTGCTGGCAGGGTCGGTGCTCGGCACCGTACGGGCCTTCGTGCAGGCCAAGCTCGCGGACGTCGTCGGCGCCGCGGTCTCCGCGTTCGCGAAGACCGTGTCCACCGGCGGGTTGCTGGCGCCGGAGGCGGGCACCCGGCTGGCGCTCAAGGCCGCCGCGACGCTCAAGGAGTGCCGCGACCTGGTCTCGGCGCTGCGGACGTCGTTGCGGGTGCTGGGGGAGCTCATCAGCACCGTCGCGAAGGGGATGACCGCGGCGGGTCGGTCCAGCAAGGAGCTCTTCGGTGAGTCGGGCGGCCGCGACCTGGTGGCGCAGTTCGTGGAGCTCGGGGTGCAGCGGAGCAGCGGGTACGACGTGTGAGGGCCGGACCAGAGGCGCCGGAGCCCCCGACGCGCACGGCGTCGGGGGCTCCGGTGGACAACCCCGGCGGACCGGGGGCGGGGTCTCTCAGTGACCCGTCATGAGCGTCGGGTCGGGCGCCTGCTCCAGCTTCTTGCGCGGCAGGAAGAACGCCGGCAGCAGCACGAACGCGACCAGGACCGCGGCGAGCACGAAGGTGCCCTGGAACGCCTCGGCCATGGCCTCGAAGATCTTGGCCGGGACCAGCTGCGTCGGGTCGACGCCGAACTTGGCGAGGATCTGGGCGACCACCGTGGGGTCGGCCTTGTCGCCGCCCGCCTCCGCGATCGCGCCGGAGGCGGCGACGAGGTCGTCGTTGCGCAGGCGGTCGGTGAGGACGACCGAGAACACGGCGGCGCCGATCGCGTTGGCGACCTGCGAGACGATGTTCATCAGCGTCGAGCCGCGGGCGATGGTGTGCTCGACCAGGGTCGCCAGCGCGGCGGTCATGATCGGCATCATCGTGGCGCCCATGCCCAGGCCCATCACGAACAGCGACGCCCAGATGTACGGCTTGTCGGTGGTCGAGCTGACCTGCGTGAACATGGCCAGACCGACGGTCACGCCGGTGATGCCGGCCATGACGATCTTGCCGGGGCCGATGCGGTCGACCAGGAAGCCGGCGATCGGCATCGTGATCATGGCGCCGATGCCCTGCGGGGCGAGCATGGCGCCCGAGCCCATCGCGGTGTAGCCCTGGACGGTCTGCAGGAACAGCGGGAACAGCAGCGAGGCGCCGGCGAACGAGACGCCGAAGAACAGCATCGAGACCACGGCGGCAGTCAGGTTGCGGTTCTTGAACAGGCGCAGGTCGATCAGCGGGTGCTTGTTGCGGCGGTTGAGCGCCCACGGCACGAACGCGACCAGCAGCAGGATGCCGACGACCATCGTCCACACGACCTCGGCGGTCCACGGCGTGCCGTGCTCCTCCTTGGCGCCGGGGATGGAGCTGATGCCGTACAGGAACAGCGCGAGGCCGGGCGAGAGCAGCACCATGCCGAGGAAGTCGAAGGTCTCCGACGGCTCGACGTGGTCCTTCGGCAGCGCGAACCACGCGTACACGAGGGCGACGATGCCGATCGGCAGGTTGATCAGGAAGATCCAGTGCCACGAGACGTTGTCGATCATCCAGCCGCCGAGGATGGGGCCGAAGATCGGGCCGAGCAGCATCGGGATGCCCATGACGGCCATGACGCGACCGACGCGCTCGGGGCCGGCGGCCTTGGTCAGGATCGTCATGCCCAGCGGCATCAGCATGCCGCCGCCGAGGCCCTGGACCACGCGGAACGCGATCAGCTGGGGCAGCGTGTCGGCCAGCGCGCAGAGCACCGAGCCGAGCGTGAAGAGGGTGACGGCGGCCAGGTAGAGCCGCTTGGGGCCGAACCGGTCCGCGGCCCACCCGGTCAGGGGGATCACGGTGGCCAGCGCGAGGACGTACGCGGTCATGGTCCAGGCGACCTCGGCCGTCGTGGCACCGAAGTCGGACTCCCAGGTCTTGAGAGCGACCGAGACGACGGTGACGTCGAGGATCGACATGATGGCGCCGAGGACGACGACGCCCGCGACGACGAGGACGCGTGCGTCGAGCTTGTCGTTGTGGCCCTGGTCAGGGCTCTCCGGTGCACTACCGGCAGTGGTTGCAGTTTCGCTCACTGAGCGAGGTTAGTTCCCGCGAGGGGGATTGTTCCAAATCGGAATGCGGTCAGCCGAGGAGCTTCTCGATGCCCTCGACCACGGCCGGGGCGTCGGGCTCGGTGCCCGGGGCGAAGCGCGCGACGGGGGTGCCGTCGGCGGCGACGAGGAACTTCTCGAAGTTCCACTGGATGTCGCCGGTCGTGCCCGCCTCGTCGGCCAGGGGCGTCAGCTCGGCGTACACCGCGTGCCGGCCCTCTCCGTTGACCTCGATCTTCTCGCTCATGGGGAAGGTGACGCCGTACGTGGCGGAGCAGAACTCGGCGATCTCCTCGGCCGAGCCGGGCTCCTGGCCCATGAACTGGTTGCACGGGATGCCGACGACGGTGAAGCCGCGCGGACCGTACGTCTCCTGCAGCTCCTCGAGCTTCGTGTACTGCGGGGTGAGGCCGCACCTGCTGGCGACGTTGACGAGGAGGGCGGGGCGTCCCTGGGTGAGGTCGCCAAGCGTGCCGGGGGTGCCGTCGAGCGCGGCCAGGGGGGCGTCGAGGATGCTCATGGACCGAGCCTAGGGGAGGACTCCACGTCGGTACCGGGATCCGGACAGCCGACGACGACCGTGGGGAACGTTGTGTCGGTGCCAGGCGTTAGCGTCCTGTTGCCCGCTCGTCGAGAGGAACTGCATGAGCTTCGTCCCGTTGACCGGACCCGCCCGCCTGATCCCGGGCGAGCCTCCGCGCGAGGGCGAGATCGAGTTCACCGACGGGCGCCGTACGCTCCGCCTGCCGATCCGGGGTGCGCTGCCGGTGCTGGCCAAGGCCCACCGTTCCGACGACGTGCACCCGTCGGTCGCGCTGCTGGCGGGCGGCAGCTTCCTCAGCATGCAGCTCATCGCCGACGGCCGGTTCGGTCCCGACGACGGGGGCGAGGGCTGGCGGGTGGCGGCCCTGGACGCCGCCGACGAGGACCGGGTCGCGGCGATGGCCCGCGCCCGGGCGTACGACCAGGTCGACGCCGCCACGGCGGAGGGCATCCTGCGCGCCCTCCTCGACGCCATCGCCGACACCATGCCGCGCAGCGCACCCCGCTCACCGCGCAGACCCCCCGCCCGCCCGCTGGCCCGCCCCGTGGGCGCCGGCGGCGACCCCGACTTCGCCCGCCGGCTCCAGGAGCGCATCGCCCGCAACCGGTCGGGCCTGCAGGACACCGGCCCCCAGCTGGTCACCCTCTCGCTGCGGGTGGAGGCCGACGAGGAGGAGCTCGTCGCCGGCGCCGTACGCCTCGTCCTGCAGGTGCACGCCGCCGACAACCCCTCCCACCTCTGCGACGCCGCGGTGCTGTGGACCGAGACCGGCCCCGGTGCCAGCCACGGCTTCGGCGACCGGGCCCGTACGCACGCCTCGATCGCACTGCGGGCCGCCGCCGACGTGTGGCGCGTCCTCGACCGGTTCGCCGACCTGCGGGTGCCCGACCAGATCACCCTCGACAGCGACGAGCTGCTCAGCCTGCTCGACGAGGGGATCGCCGCCCTCGACGGCGTCGGCGTGCAGGTGCTGTGGCCCAAGTACCTCGACCGCGACGTCACCAGCAAGGTCACGCTCAGCGCCGGGCGTCGCGACGCCACGGGCGCGTTCCGCGAGGAGCCGCTGCAGGACGGGCTGCTCGGCACGCAGACCCTGTTCGGGTTCCAGTGGCAGGTGGCGCTCGACGGCGAGCCCCTCACCGAGACCGAGATGGACGAGCTCGCCCACGCCACCTCCGCGGTGATCCGGATCCGCGACAACTGGATGGTCGTCGACTCCTCCGTCCTCAAACGGGCCCGCCGCCGGATGGTCCGCACGGTCCCCGTCGCCCAGGCCGTCGCGGCCGCGCTGACCGGCAGCGTCGTCGTCGACGACGTGGAGCACGACGCCGTGGTCGGCGCCAGCCTGCTCGCCGTCCGGGAACGGCTGCTCGGCGCGGTCACGGGCCAGCCGGTCGCGCTGCCCGCCGGCCTCGCGGCGACCCTGCGCGACTACCAGCACCAGGCGCTCACCTGGCTCGCCGAGATCACCGGCCAGGGGCTCGGGGCTGTGCTCGCCGACGACATGGGGCTGGGCAAGACGATCACCCTCATCTCGCTGCACCTGCACCGGCTCGAGACGTACGGAGCCGACGCCGGGCCGACGCTGGTGGTCTGCCCGACCTCGCTGCTGGGCAACTGGGAGGCCGAGATCCGCCGGTTCGCGCCGGGGGTGCCGGTGCGCCGCCACCACGGGTCGGCCCGCGACCTCGACGGACTGGCCGAGCCGACGCTCGACCAGACCGGACCCGGGTTCGTGCTCACCACGTACGGCACGATGCGCAACGACGCCGACCTGCTGGCCGAGGTGGCCTGGGGCCTGGTGGTGGCCGACGAGGCGCAGCACGTCAAGAACTCCCGCTCGGCGGCCGCGCGCTCGCTGCGCAGGATCGGCGCGCAGGCCCGGGTGGCGCTGACCGGCACGCCCGTGGAGAACGACCTCACCGAGCTGTGGTCGATCCTCGACTGGGTGGTGCCCGGCCTCCTCGGCAGCCGCAACGCGTTCCGCAAGGCGTGGGCGGCGCCGATCGAGGCGGGCCTTGAGCCCAGCAAGGCTCGCCAGTTCGCCGACCTGCTCGCGCCGTTCCTGCTGCGGCGCCGCAAGTCCGACCCCGGCATCGCCCCCGAGCTGCCGCCCAAGACCGAGACCGACCACCTCGTCGGGCTCACCAAGGAGCAGGTCGTCCTCTACGAGACGTACGTGCGCGACTGCATGCGCCGCATCGAGGAGGCCGACGAGGAGGCCCGCCGCGGGCTGGTGCTCGCGATGCTCACCGGCCTCAAGCAGATCTGCAACCACCCGGCGCAGTTCCTCAAGCAGTCCAACCCGCGCCTGGGCGGCCGCTCCCAGAAGCTCGACCTGCTCGACGAGCTCCTCGGCACCGTCCTGGCCGAGGAGGGCGCCGTCCTCGTCTTCACCCAGTACGTCGCGATGGCACGGCTCCTGGAGCGCCACCTCGCCGCCCAGGGGGTGCCGCACCAGTTCCTCCACGGCGGCACGTCCGTCAGGGAGCGGGAGGCGATGGTGCGCCGGTTCCAGGCGGGTCCGGGCTCCGAGGGTCACGTCCCGGTCTTCCTGCTCTCCCTCAAGGCGGGCGGCACCGGGCTCAACCTCACCGCCGCCGACCACGTCATCCACTTCGACCGTTGGTGGAACCCGGCCGTGGAGGACCAGGCGACCGACCGGGCGTACCGGATCGGGCAGACCCGTCCCGTGCAGGTGCACCGCTTCGTCACCCAGGGCACCGTCGAGGAGAAGGTCGCCGAGCTGCTCGCCCGCAAGCGCGCGCTGGCCGACGCCGTGCTCTCCTCGGGCGAGGCCGCGCTGACCGAGCTGAGCGACTCCGAGCTGCGCGACCTGGTGGAGCTGCGGCCGTGAAGCACGTGCGCTTGGCGCCCAGGCGCTCCGTGACCGTACGGTCCTGGTGGGCACGGTCGCTGGTGGCGACGCTCGAGGAGGCGTCGTACGGCGAGGCCGACCTGCGCCGCGGGCGCCGGCTCGCCCGGGCCGGTGAGGTCGGCGAGATCACCGTCGCCGGGGGTGAGACCGTGGCCGCGGTCATCGACGGCGACGACGCCTGGAGCGTGCGGGTCGGGGTGCCGGTGCTCGACGACGTCGAGCGGGACACCCTGGTCGAGCTCGTCGCGGCCGGCTCGGGATGGCTCGGGGCGCTGCTGGGTGGCGGCCTGCCGGAGCCGTTCCTGGAGGCGGTGGATGAGGCCGGCGTCGAGCTGGCACCGTACGCGGGCGACCTGGAGTGCCGCTGCGGCTGCGACGCCTGGGCCTCGCCCTGCGCGCACGCGCTGGCGCTGCTCACCCAGCTGTCGTGGCTCGTCGACACCGACCCGCTCGTGCTGACCGCGTGGCGCGGGCTGGGGCGCGAGGAGCTGCTGGCCGCGCTGGCCGTGCTCGGCGGTGGTGGAGCGGGTGGGACCCCGGCCGGTGGGCCGGACGACGAGGACCTCGACGTCGCCCAGGAGGCGGCCGAGCGGGCCGCCCGGGTGCTGGCCGCGATGAAGAACCCCGACGGAGACGTCGACCGCTGGTTCTGAGGACCCTCGCCGCCCACGGCGGGGCCTTCGGCCCGTGTGCGGGACGTGGCCCGTTCCTAGGCTGGGAGTGCCCTCAAGGAGGTCACCATGTACGCCGTCGAGTGCCGCGACCTGCGCCGACACTTCGGGGAGGTCCGAGCCGTGGACGGGATCGACCTGACGGTCGACCCGCACGAGATCTTCGGGCTCATCGGACCCAACGGGTCGGGCAAGACCACGGTGCTCAACTGCCTGCAGGGCCTGGACCGGCCCACGTCCGGCGAGGTGGAGGTGCTGGGCCTGCACCCGCTGCGCGACCGGCGCGAGGTCAACGCCCGGATCGGGGTGCAGCTGCAGTCGGCGGCCCTGATCCCGCGGCTCACCGTCGTGGAGGCGCTGCGGTTGTTCGCCGCTCTCTACCCGCGCTCGCTGCCGATCGAGGACCTCCTCCACGACTTCGGGCTCGCCGGGAAGGCGAAGCGTCGCATCGACCGCCTCTCCGGCGGGGAGCGGCAACGGGTCTTCGTGGCGCTGGCGATGCTGCACGACCCCGAGCTCCTCTTCTTCGACGAGCTCACCAGCGCCGTCGACCCCCAGGCGCGTCTGGCGATCTGGGACATCCTGCGCGGTCTGCGCGAGCAGGGCCGCACGATCATGCTCACCACCCACTCGATGGAGGAGGCCGAGGCGCTGTGCGACCGGGTCGCCATCCTGGACGAGGGTCGAATCATCGCCACGGGGACGCCCGACGAGCTCGTCGACGCGTACGGCGGCGACCGGCGCCTCGAGATGGAGGTGTCCGGCCCCGTCGACACCGCTCCGCTCGAGGCGCTGGCGGGCGTCCACCGGGTCCAGCGCGACGGCGGTCTCCTCGTCGTCGAGGGAGCCGGCAACTTCACTCCCGCCGTGGTCGTGCACCTGGCCGGAGCCGGGGTGGAGGTCACCGAGCTGTCGCTGGAGCGCCCCACCCTGGAGGCGGTCTTCATCAACCTGACCGGTCGCGGCATGCGGGACGCAGGAGGTGCGTGATGCGTGCGTACGGTGAGCTCGTCGGGGCCCTGCTCCGCTCCAACCTGCGCGAGCCGATCGGCTTCTTCTTCACGCTGGTCTTCGCGCCGGTGCTGGTCGTCCTGTTCGGGCTGATCTTCGGCAACGACCCGTCCCCCGACTTCGGCGGTCAGGGTTACGTCACCAAGACGCTGCCCGCGTACGGCTCGATCGTGCTCGCCATCGTCGGCGTGATGACCATGCCGCAGGCCCTGCTCACGCTGCGGGCCTCGGGAGCACTGCGGCGGTTGCAGCTCACGCCGCTGGGTCGGGGGACCTTCATCGCCGCCGACCTGACGGTGCACTTCGTCCTCGGGCTCGTCGGCATCCTGCTGGCGGTGGTGACGGGCGTCGTCGGGTTCGGCGTGCCCCTGCCCACCCACCTGCCGGTGGTGATGGTGGCGTTCGCGCTGGGGATGCTCGCCTTCCTGGCGCTCGGGTACGTCCTGGCGGCGCTGTACCCGTCCATGGCGGCGGCGGCCGGGCTCGGCAACATCCTCATGATCGTGCTGATGATGACCTCGGGGGCGTTCCTGCAGATGGAGATGCTGCCGCCGTTCATGCAGAAGGTCATGCAGGCCTCGCCGATCCGTCACTTCGTCGACCTCGTGACCGCCCTGTGGCAGGGCGAGGCGTGGAGCACCCAGTGGGTCGCGACGGCGGTCCTGGTCGGGATGGTCGCGGTGTTCGGCCCGCTCGGCGTGTGGCTGTTCCGCTGGGACCAGCGGGCCTGAGGTGCCGGCGTCGGGAAGAGGCTCACGCTTTCCCACAGTGAATATATGATCTACGTCATGGTGTTCCGCTCCCTCGCCGCGTCCCTCAAACGCTCCAAGCCGTCGCCCACCCCGACGACGACGGTCACGTCGTTCGACCCGGTCGCGATGGCCAAGGCGAAGGAGGCTGCCCGCCTCGCCGCGAGCGCCGCCGGGGGCGAGACGCTCGACCTGGTCGTACGCTCCGTCACCACCGAGGCCGAGGGCGTCATCTCGATCACCTTCGAGTCCTTCGACGCCGGTGAGCTGCCGGCCTGGACGCCCGGCGCCCACCTCGAGCTGCACCTGCCCAGCGGGCTGGCCCGCCAGTACTCGCTCTGCGGGGACCCGGCCGACCGCGAGTCGTACCGGGTCGCCGTGCTGCGCGAGGAGTCCGGCCGCGGCGGCTCCAAGGAGCTGCACGACACCGACCTCGTCGGGCTCCGGATCAAGGCCGTCGGACCCCGCAACCACTTCGAGCTGACCCCCAGCCCGTCGTACCGCTTCATCGCCGGCGGCATCGGCATCACCCCGATCCGCGCCATGGTCGCCGCCGTGCCCGCGGGCTCCGAGTGGACCCTGCTGTACGGCGGCCGCTCCAGCGCGTCGATGGCGTTCGTCGAGGAGCTCCGCGCCCTGGGTGGCGACCGGGTCACCCTGGTCCCCGAGGACGAGAGCGGCCAGCTCGACCTGGACGCGTACCTCGCCGGGGCCGGTGCCGGCACCGCCGTCTACTGCTGCGGGCCGTCCGGCCTGATCAGTGCCGTCGTCGACCGCTGCGCCGCACTGGCGCCCGAGGCGTCAGTGACCTTCGAGCGGTTCACCGCCTCGGAGGAGAACGCCGCCGCCCGTGCCGCCGCCGCGGCCAACGACACCGAGTTCACCGTCGAGCTGCAGCGCAGCGGCGTGACCAAGGTCGTCGCCAAGGACCAGACCCTGCTCGACGCGATCCTCGCCGAGGACCCCGGCTTCGGGTTCTCCTGCGAGGAGGGTCACTGCGGCAGCTGCCTGACCAAGGTCCTCAAGGGCGAGGTCGACCACCGCGACGAGCTGCTCAGCGACGCCGAGCGCGCCGCCAACGACCAGATGTACGTGTGCGTCTCGCGGGCCAAGGGCGATCACCTGGTGCTCGACGCCTGAGGTCGGCTCAGCCGCTGACCTCGGTGCTGCCGGCGGGTCGCTGGCCGAGCTCCTCGTCGAGGCGGAGCAGCCCGGGGCCGTCGTCGTTGATCAGCTTCACGCGGCCGATGATCTCCGAGACCGTGGCCTCCTCCTCGATCTGCTCCTCGATGAAGAAGTTGAGCAGGGGGCGGGAGTCGAGGTCGCCCTCCGCCTCGGCGGTGCGGTAGAGCGAGCGGATCGACTCCGAGACGCGCTGCTCGTGGGCGTACGACGCCTCGAACGCCTCGAGCACCGAGGAGACGCTGACCTGGGGGGCGGCGATGGCGCCGATGACGGGCTTGTGGCCGCGGTCGGCGACGTGGTCGATGAAGCGGTTGGCGTGGACGATCTCCTCGTCGGCCTGGTGGCGCAGCCACGACGCCATGCCGGGGAGGTCCATGTCCTCGAGCTCGATCGCCAGCTGGCGGTAGACCAGCGAGGCCGAGAACTCGAGCGTGATCTGGTCGTTGAAGGCCTTCTCCAGTGCCGCACCCATCTTCATGGGCCCCACCCTACTCGTGGGCCACCGCCGCCCGCGGTTTGTGGACCGTCGTGGAGGGGAACCAGCACGAGCAGGCAAGATGGGCGGGAGTCCGTGCCAGTTCGGGTGTGCCGGGTCTGCAGGAAGTCGGGGGAGTTCATGCGAGGGATGAGGACGTCTCGGGTGGTCCTCGCGGCGGCGCTGTGCGCCCTCCCCGTGGTCGCGCTGGCCCCGGCCGAGGCCCGGACCGGACCTGCGACGACGGTGCTCGGCGCCGAGGAGCTCGAGCGGTACGTGGGCGCCGAGGCCACCAACGTGACGCCCGGCAAGCTCGACGACCCGACCCCGGTCGAGGAGGGCGTCTACCTCACGGAGATGCCCAAGGGCGACGCGTCCGGCGGCACCGACCGCGCGCTGCTGTACGAGATGAAGGACCCCAGGGCGACGCTGCGCGTCACGATCGTGACCCTGCGCGCGAGCGGCGGGTGGCTCTCCCTGCAGACGGAGGAGGAGCGCTACTGCGGGCTGTCGGTCAACTCGATGCAGTTCGGCCAGCTGCTCACCGGGATGGCCGCCACCACGGAGGGCTCCACCACCTGCGCCGACCAGGACAGCTTCCTGATCATCCTGCAGAACTACGCCGACGAGAAGCTGCCGATGCGCATCCAGATCGCCGAGGAGCCCGTCGAGACCGACCCCGGTTGGGGCGAGGCCATCCGGATGCCCACGGGGTCGCCCGCCACCACCGATCCCGTCCGCGTCAAGGGTGGCGCCAGCCTCGACGACCTGCCGCTCCTGGAGAGCGGCTCGTACTCGCTCACCCTCGGGCCCAGCACCCAGCAGTGGTTCTCGTTCCCGCTCACCTACGGCGAGGGCCTCAACGTCGAGGCGGTCTTCACCGCGACCGAGTCCGGCGACCGGATCGTGGTCCCTCCGTACGGTGCCGTGGAGGTGTACGACCCGATGATGCTCGGGTACGCCGCCACCGACGGCCGCGAGATGCTCTCGGCCGACGAGTCGACCACCATCCCGGTCAAGGTGCCCGCGCTCGGCAGCTCCACGGTCGACGACCTGCGCGACATCGGCCCGCACCTGCCCGGCGTCTACCGGATCGCGGTCTCGCTGGAGGAGTTCGAGGGCGAGGACGTCGACGTCCAGCTCAACGTGGAACGCTTCGGCGACCCCGAGGCCGGGCCCACGTACAAGGGCGGGGACTGGTCGTACGAGGAGACCGTCGGCCTGACGTACACCGGCAGCGACGACCCGATGGCCCGCGACGACGACCCGGGGTCGACGGATCCCAGCGACGAGCCGACCACGGACGCCGGGACCGACGGCGACGCCGACGCGGTGGGCGCCTCCGACGAGGCGCTCGGCACCCGCCAGCTGGCCGGAGGCCTCTCCGCGGTGACCGGGGTGGCCCTGGTCGCGGCCGGTGGCGTCCTGCTCGCGAAGCGCCGCCGCACCGCCTGAGAGCGTCGCGGGGCCGGCTCGGGTCTGCCCAGCGTCAGCCCAGCATCAGCCAGAGGCCCAGGAGCAGCAGCACCGCGCCCAGCGCGATCAGGGTGACCGGCATGCCGACCCCCGCGCTGCCGGCGGTCGACGGCGCGCCGTACCCGGTGCCGGCGAACGCGGCCGCCGGCATCACCGGCGTCGACCGCGGGCCCGACCCGCTGCCCGACTGGGGTCCCGTGGCGCGTGGTCCCGTACCGGGGCCGGTGAATCCACCGGTGGGGCGCGGACCGGAGCCGCTGCCCGCTCCGCTGTGCGGGGTCGTGGGTCCGGCGAAGCCGTGGCCGGGCTGGTCGGCGAACTGGTCGGTCACGGTGACGCTGCCCGGGTCCCAGGCGGCGGGCGCCAGGGCGAGCAGCTCCTCGCGCATGGCGCGGGCGCTCGCGGGCCGCTGGTGGGCGTCGTGGCTCAGGCCGCGGCGCAGCACCTCACCCAGCGGGGTGCGCGGGATGTCGGCGTCGGCGAACGGGGGCCGCTTGCCGGTGAGCATCTCCACGCCGGTCGCCGCGACGCCGTGCAGGTCCTGGGTGGGGTGCGGGTTGGCGCCGTACTGCTGCTCGGGGGCCATGTAGCCGGGGGTGCCGATCGCGACCGACGGGCCGGTCAGCCGCGGCTCGCCGTGGACGCCGGCGATGCCGAAGTCGGTGAGGCGTACGAAGGGGCGCTCCCGGCCGGTCGGCTCCAGCAGCAGGTTGGCGGGCTTCACGTCGCGGTGCACGACGCCGGCGTCGTGCACCACGGCCAGCGCCTCGAGGGTCTGCTCGAGGATCGCCACCACCCACTGCTCCGGCAGCGGTCCCTGGCTGCGGACGAGGCCGGTGACCGACCCGCCGCGCACCAGCGGCATCGTGAACAGGATCGTGTCGTCCTCGCCGACCCAGGACAGCGGCGTGACCACGTGCGGGTGGTGGATCCGGGTGGCCTGCTCGCGCATGAAGCGGAGCAGGGCGCCGGCGTCGCGCTGCCGCAGCAGCTTGGCGACCTTGACCTGGCCGTCGACGTGGTCGAGGACCTTCCACACGCTCCCCATGCCGCCCTCGGCGATGGGGAAGAGCAGTTCGTACCGGCGAGCGAAGACCTCACCCATGGTGGTCGATCCCTTCCGAGACGGGGACGTTGAGTGCCCGCAGCGCCATGTCCGAGAGCAGGTCGCGCATCCCCTCGGCGGGCAGCAGGCTGGAATGTGGTGTGGAGTTGATCAGGCCGAACGTGGCGTGCGCGCCGGCTCGGGCGCGTTCCATCGTCAGGTCCGGGTGCAGCTGACGCAACTGGGAGGCCCAGAGGTCGACGTACTGACGTTGCAGGCCGCGGACGCGTTCCCGGGCCTCGTCGGGCAGGGAGCTCCAGTCGCGGTCCTGCACCACGATGAGGGCCTGGTGGGCGAGCGCGAAGTCGACGTGCCACGCGACCAGCGACTCCAGTGCCGCCGCGGGGGAGCCCGCTGCCGCCACGCGCGCGCTGCCGACGCCGAGGAGCTCCTCGCTGATCGCGACCAGCATCTCGGCGAGCACGGCGTCCTTGGAGGGGAAGTGCTTGTAGAGCGCGGGGCCGGAGATGCCCGCGGCGGCCCCGAGGTCGACGACGGAGACGCCGTGGAACCCCCGCTGCGCGAAGAGCTCCGCTGCGGTGTCGAGGATCTGCTGCCGGCGGCTCACCGGGTCAGGCTACTGGTGCCCGGGCCCGGGACCGGGTCAGGCTCGGGGTGCGGGAGCGAGGGCTGGCGGGCGAGGTTAATGATCGCTAACCTGTGGGGTGTGGACGCTCACACCGACACCCCCGGCCCGGACGCCACCGGCTCCGACGCCCCTGCCGGCGCCAGCATGCGCGACCTCGTCGCGCTGCTGCACCAGCGCCTCGCACGCGCGCGCCAGGGCGGCAGCGAGGCCGCCCGCGACAAGCACACCGGCCGCGGCAAGCTGCTGGTCCGCGACCGCATCGACCGGCTCCTCGACCCCGGCAGCCCGTTCCTGGAGCTGAGCCCGCTGGCGGCGTACGACATGTACGGCGCCGGGGACGGCCGGGAGGGCGACGAGTGGGCGGTGCCGAGCGCCAGCATCGTGACGGGCATCGGCCGGGTCGCCGGGCGCGAGGTCATGGTGATCGCCAACGACGCCACCGTGAAGGGCGGCACGTACTACCCGATCACGGTCAAGAAGCACCTGCGCGCCCAGCAGGTCGCCGCCGACAACGACCTGCCCTGCATCGCGCTGGTCGACTCGGGCGGCGCGTTCCTGCCGATGCAGGACGAGGTCTTCCCCGACCGCGAGCACTTCGGCCGGATCTTCTTCAACCAGGCCAACCTCTCCGCGCGCGGCATCCCGCAGATCGCCTCCGTCATGGGCTCGTGCACGGCCGGCGGGGCGTACGTGCCCGCGATGAGCGACGAGACGGTGATCGTGAAGGACCAGGGCACGATCTTCCTCGGCGGCCCGCCGCTGGTGAAGGCCGCGACCGGCGAGATCGTCACCGCGGAGGAGCTCGGCGGCGGCGAGGTCCACGCGCGCACCTCCGGCGTGGTCGACCACCTCGCGACCGACGACGACCACGCGCTGCAGATCGTGCGGCGCATCGTGGAGACGCTGCCGCAGCAGCGTGGCGGCATCCGGGCCGTGGCCGAGGACGTCGAGGAGCCCCTGGAGGGCCCCGAGACCCTCGTCGACGTGGTGCCGGTGGACTCGCGGACCCCGTACGACGTGCGCGAGGTGATCCGCCGGGTCGTGGACGGCAGCCGCTTCGCCGAGTTCAAGAAGCTGTACGGCGAGACGCTGGTCTGCGGCTTCGCGAAGATCTGGGGCCACGACGTCGGCATCGTCGCCAACAACGGCATCCTGTTCAGCGAGTCCTCGCTCAAGGGAGCCCACTTCGTCGAGCTGTGCAACCAGCGCAAGATCCCGCTGGTCTTCCTGCAGAACATCTCCGGCTTCATGGTCGGGCGCGAGTACGAGAACCGCGGCATCGCCCGCGACGGCGCCAAGCTGGTCACCGCCGTGTCGTGCTCGGTGGTGCCCAAGTACACCGTGGTCATCGGCGGCTCGTACGGCGCCGGCAACTACGGCATGTGCGGCCGCGCGTACGACCCGCGCTTCCTGTGGATGTGGCCCAACGCCAAGATCTCGGTCATGGGCGGCGAGCAGGCCGCGACCGTGCTGGCCACCGTCAAGCGCGACGGGATCGAGGCCCGCGGCGGCGAGTGGAGCCCGGAGGACGAGGAGGCGTTCCGCGCCCCGATCCGCGAGCAGTACGACACCCAGGGCTCGGCGTACTACTCCACCGCGCGGCTGTGGGACGACGGGATCATCGACCCCGCCGACACCCGCCGCGTCCTCGGCATGGCGCTCTCCGTGGCCTCGCGCCAGGAGATCGCCGAGCCCCGCTACGGAATCTTCAGGATGTGATGGAGATGGTCTCGACAGTCTCGACCACCGGCGGCGTCCTGCTGGTCGCCAACCGCGGCGAGATCGCGCGCCGCGTGATCCGTACGGCCAAGGCGCTGGGCTGGCGCACCGTGGCCGTCCACTCCGACCTCGACGTCGAGGCGCTGCACGTGCGGGAGGCCGACGAGGCGGTGCGCGTCACCTCCTACCTCGACGTCGACGCCGTCCTGGCCGCCGCCGTCGCCACCGGCGCCACCCACGTCCACCCCGGCTACGGGTTCCTCTCCGAGCGGGCGCCGTTCGCGCGGGCCCTCGCCGGGGCGGGGATCGTGCTGGTCGGACCGTGCGCCGACGTGATGGACGCGATGGGTCGCAAGGACGCCGCCCGCGAGGTCGCGCTGGCCGCCGGCGTACCCGTCGTGCCGTCGTACGACCTCGACGCCGACCCCGCCACCTTCGCGTACCCGGTGCTGGTCAAGGCCGCGGCCGGTGGCGGCGGCAAGGGCATGCGCGTGGTCCACGCGGTCGAGGAGTACGCCGAGGCGCTGGCCGCGGCCCGGCGCGAGGCCGCCAGCTCGTTCGGCGACGACACGATGCTGGTCGAGAAGTACGTCGCCTCGGGCCGCCACATCGAGGTGCAGGTCGTCGGCGACACCCACGGCACCGTGCTGCACTTCTTCGAGCGCGACTGCTCCACCCAGCGCCGCCACCAGAAGGTGCTGGAGGAGGCGCCCGCGCCGACCATCAGCGACGCCCAGCGGGCCGCGATCACCTCGGCCGCGGTCGCCCTGGCCAGCCAGGTCGGCTACACCGGCGCCGGCACCGTCGAGTTCCTGCTCGACAGCTCCACCGGCGACTTCTACTTCCTCGAGATGAACACCCGCCTCCAGGTCGAGCACCCGGTCACCGAGGAGGCCGTCCGGGTCCGCGGCGAGGAGCTCGACCTCGTCGCCCTGCAGCTCGCCGTCGCCACCGGCGAGGCGTTCGGCTTCACCCAGGACGACGTCGAGATCGTCGGCCACGCCATCGAGGCCCGTGTCTACGCCGAGGACTCCTTCGGCGGGTTCCTGCCGCAGGCCGGACGGGCGACGTACGTGGGCTGGGGCGTCGCCGTCGACCACGGCGTCCGCGTCGACCACGCGCTCGAGTCGGGCCAGGAGGTCTCCACCGCGTACGACCCGATGCTGGGCAAGGTCATCGGGTACGGCGCCGACCGCGAGGCGGCCCGCCGCGCCGTCGTGGCCGCGCTCGACGAGACCACCATCTTGGGCCTGACCACCAACGCCGGGTTCCTGCGCGCACTGCTCGTCTCCGACGCGTTCCGCGACGCGACCATCGACACCGCCTGGCTGGACCGCACCGAGGTCGAGCGCCCCGACGACACCGTCGCCCGCTCGCTCGCCGCCGCGCTGCTCGTCGGCGGGCCGGAGTCCGGACCCTGGGGCGGCGACGGGTGGCGCTCGGGCGGACCCGCGGCGCCGCGACGGGTGCTGCTGGGCGAGTGGGTCGACGTGCCCGCGGTGGACCGCCGGCCCGTGACCCGACGCGGCCACGCCCCCGCCGGGGTGGTCTCCGTACGGCTCCTCGACGACGGCGAGCCGCAGCACGCGCGGGGCCTGGTCCGCGGGCACGGCGTCGAGCTCGCCCACCACGGGCAGCGGTACGTCTTCGCGCTGGCCGACCCGTTCGCGGGCGACGGGGCGACGGCCGGGGACGGCACCCTGCTGGCGCCGATGCCCGGCACCGTCCTCGACGTGCGCGTCAGCGCCGGACAGCAGGTGGCGCAGGGTGAGACGCTGGGTGTCATGGAGGCGATGAAGATGGAGCTCGCACTCAAGGCCCCGTTCGACGGAACCGTGACCGAGGTGGGCGCCGCCACCGGTGACCAGGTCAAGCTCGGCGCGCGGCTGTTCGTGGTGGAGGCGTGATGGTCTCGACAGGCTCGACCAGCGGGGGCGGGCAGGGACCGCTGGGCCTGCCGATGGCGGTCCCGGTCGACGGGCTGCCCGCGGCGGTCACGATCTACGAGGTCGGCCCCCGCGACGGCCTGCAGAACGAGAAGGCGGTCGTCCCCGTCGACGTGAAGGCCGAGTTCGTCGTACGCCTGCTCGCCGCCGGCATGCCGCTGGTGGAGGCGACCAGCTTCGTGCACCCGCAGTGGGTCCCGCAGCTGGCCGACGCCGAGGAGCTGATGCAGGTGCTGGGCGCCGCCGGGCGCCGCTGCCCCGTCCTGGTCCCCAACGAGCGCGGACTCGACCGGGCCCTTGACCTGGGGCTGGAGCACGTCGCCGTCTTCGGGTCGGCGACCGAGACGTTCGCCAGCAAGAACCTCAACCGCACCTACGACGAGCAGTTCGCCATGTTCGAGCCGACCGTGCGCCGGGCGCGGGCCGCCGGCGCCGACGTCCGCGGCTACCTGTCGATGTGCTTCGGCGACCCCTGGGAGGGGGCCGTCGAGATCGACCGCGTCGTCCAGGCCGGCAAGCGGCTGCTCGACATGGGCGCCAGCCAGCTCAGCCTCGGCGACACCATCGGGGTCGGCACGCCCGGCCACGTGAAGGCCCTCGTCGCCGCCTTCGAGGAGGCCGGGATCGGGCCGGCCCGCCTCGCCCTGCACTTCCACGACACCTACGGACAGGCCCTCGCCAACGTGTACGCGGGCCTCGAGGCCGGTGTCACCACGTTCGACGCCAGCGCCGGCGGCCTGGGCGGTTGCCCGTACGCGAAGTCCGCGACCGGCAACCTCGCCACCGAGGACCTGGTCTGGATGCTCGACGGGCTCGGGATCGACCACGGTGCCGACCTCGCCGCCCTGGTGGACGCCAGCACGTGGATGGCCGGGCACCTCGGACGGCCGTCGCCGAGCGCCGTCGTACGGGCTCTCGGGACAGGTGTGTGAGGCAGTCCTAGACTCTGGCGTCATGAGTCGCGTCGTCCATCTGCACATCGGTGCGCCCAAGACGGGGACGACCTACCTGCAGGACCGGCTGATGCTCAACGTCGCCTCGCTGGCCGACCACGGCATCACCGTTCCCTCGCGCAGCCGGTTCGTCGACATCGACCGTTTCCACTTCCAGGCCGCGCTCGACCTGGTCGGCGAGGACTGGGGCGGAGCGCCCGGGCACGCCGAGGGCGCCTGGGACACGATGGTGCGCCGCGTGCGCCGGGCCCAGGACAACGTGGTCATCAGCCACGAGATCCTCGCCGGTGCCCGCCCGGCCCGCATCGCGAAGGCGATGAACGACCTCGCCGGCGAGGAGGTGCACATCGTGTACTCCGCCCGCGACCTCGGCCGTCAGCTGCCCGCCGCGTGGCAGGAGTCGATCAAGCAGGGGCGGCGCTGGAGCTTCGGCCGGTTCCTCAACCAGATCGAGCGCGGCCGTACGTGGTGGAGCCGTGCCATGGACCTGCCCAACGTGCTGGCCAACTGGGGCGCCAAGCTGCCGCCCGAGCGGATCCACGTCGTCACCGTGCCCCACGACCGTGGTCCGCACGGCGACGCGCTGTGGCAGCGGTTCTGCCAGGCGTTCGGCATCCAGCCCGACTGGGCGCCGCTGGACTCCGAGCGCGCCAACGCCTCCCTCGGCATCGCCGAGACCCAGGTGCTGCGCCGCCTCAACCGCCGCCTCGACCTGCCCGAGCAGCGGGACTGGGCGTACGACCAGCTGGTGCGCGAGGTGCTCGCCCAGGAGGTGCTGGTGCGGCGCCGCTCCACGCCCGTACGCCTGCCTCCCGACCGGTACGACTTCGCCGAGTCCCAGGCCGACCTGTGGATCGACTGGCTCAAGGGCAGCGGGGTCGACGTCATCGGCGACCCCGAGGACCTGCGCCCCCGCCGTCCCGCACCGGACGAGAGGTGGCACGACCCCGACCGGGTCCGCCCGCGGCAGGTCCTGATGGCCTCCCAGGAGGCGCTGACCGCGATGACCCACGTCGCCGCGCAGCGCAAGGACCACCACGGCCTCGCGGCCAAGGTGCGCCACCAGGCAAGGCGGATGCGGGACCAGTGACCTCGTACGCACGGACTCGGACGCCCTCGCGCGCCTGGGGGTGGGTCGCCCACCTCGAGCAGGGGGGCACCACGCCGTGGCGCGACTGGGCCGTCGAGGGGGAGCCCACCCGCGCGGTGATGCCGGGCGCCCAGCAGCTGGAGCTGCTGCGGCGTCTCAACGCGGCGGGACTCGTCGACCCCGGGCTGGCCGGTCGCGTGCTGACCGCGACCGCCTCCGGGCGCGGACGTCCCGACCTGCCGCTGCTGGGCGTGCCCCTGCCGACCTGGGGTCCGCGTGCCGTCGACCCGGCCACCCTCGACGCCGACGAGCTGCTCCGCGTCGCCTCGACCCTGCTCGCCGAGGACCTGGTGGCGCTGGGGCCGGACCGCCCCGAGGTGGGGCTGCCCCGCCCGTGGCGCCGCCGGTACCGGATGGTGGGCGACCCGCTCGCGGTGACGGTGGCCCGCACCGAGCTCACCGCGGCCGGTCACCAGCCCGGCGGCCGGCACCCGCGGGTGCTGGTCCTGCTCGACCGGGTGGACCTGCTGATGGCGCACTCGTGGACGTACCGGTGCTTCGGGCACAAGGTCGGTCCGTGGACCGAGTGGCTGGACCACTGGCGCGGGCGCGAGGCGCTGCCGCCCCGCCTCGACGTGCCCCGCGCGGTGGCCGAGTACACCGACCGTCCCGCCGACGTGCGTGTGCTGACCCGGCTCGACCGGCTGCCGCGGACCGGTGCCCGGCAGGTCGGCGTACGACGTCTCGCCCCGCTCGACGTGCCCGGGGCCCACGCCGCCGACCTGGCCCGCCGCGTCAACCACGTGCTCAAGGTGCTGGTGCACCCGCACGAGGCGGAGGAGCTGATGGCGACCACCCTGTGGCGCCGGATCCCGGCGGGTACGGCCGGGCTGCCCACGGTGCCGGCCGAGCACCGGCGCTGGCTGGGCGCCGCGGCCGACCGCCTCGCCGAGGACGTGCGCGGCAGTGGCTACCCTGTGCTCGGCGACCTCGCGGACCTCGCTCCGCGCTTCACCGGCAGCACCACGCCCGAGGTGGCCGACGAGCCCACCGCCGTGCTCGACCTGGCGGTGCGGATGCTCGTCGACGGCCGCTGGCAGCACGAACCGAGGAGACTGTGACCATGACCAGGCGGGTGATCCTGCACGTCGGTACCCCCAAGACCGGCACCTCGCACCTCCAGGACGTCCTGTACCGCAACCGTGACGTCCTGCGGGAGCACGGCATCCTGTACCCGGCCGACCGGTTCGACGCCCACTTCCTGGCCGCGCTCGACCTGATGAAGCTCACCTGGGGCGGACTGGAGTCCGAGGCCGTCGGTGCCTGGACGCAGCTCGCCGCCCGGGTCCGCGACTGGCCCGGCACCTCGATCATCAGCCATGAGATCTTCGCGACCGCGACGCCCACGCAGGTGGCGTACGCGCTGGAGTCGCTCGGCGAGGACGCCGAGGTCCACCTCGTGCTGTCGGTGCGCGACCTGGTCCGCCAGATCCCGGCGGAGTGGCAGGAGAACGTCAAGCACCGCAGCCACGTCACCTACAAGCGGTTCCTCGAGCAGCTCACCGACCCGGCGCGCGACAGCCGGATCGGGTCGTGGTTCTGGGGCGTCCAGGAGCTGCCCGACATCCTCGACCGCTGGGGTGCGGGGCTGCCGCCGGAGCACGTCCACCTCGTCACCGTCCCGCCGTCCGGGGCCCCGCGCGACGAGCTGTGGCGTCGGTTCAGCGTGGTCTTCGGCCTCGACGGGATCGACCTCGACGCCACCGCCGAGCGCGCCAACGCCTCGATGGGCGTGCCCGAGACGACCCTGATGCGCCAGCTCAACCAGCGGGTCAGCAAGGTCGTGGCGCCGGCCGACTACCGGCCGCTGGTGCGCGAGCTGCTGGCCCACCAGACCTTCTCCGAGCGCACCGGCTCGCCGCGCCTGGCGCTGCCCCCGGCCGCGCACGAGCGGGTGCAGGCGATCTCCACCGAGTGGGTCGCCGAGCTGTCCACCCGCGGGTACTCCGTCGAGGGCGACCTGAAGGACCTCATCGGCGGCGAGCCGACGCCGTACACGGACCCGGACACGGTCAGCGACGCCGACCTGTACGAGCCCGCGATGGACGCCATCGCGGCCCTGCTGGTGGAGGCCTCGCGCCTGCGGGCCTCGGAGGCGCGGTTGGCCGACGAGCTGCGGTTCGCCCGGATCGAGCTCGAGGGCGGTGGCAAGTCCCGCGGTCGGCGCCTGGCCGAGAAGGTGGTGACGGTGCTCAAGAGCAACGCCACCGGTCGCCGGATGCTCGGCTTCTACCGCACCCTGCGCGACAGGAACTCCGCGTCGGCGTAACGCCCCACGCGCCAGGTGGCGTACCCGTCGGCGCCGGCCCCGAAGACGCCGCCGACGACCGGGATCCGGCGGCCCACGGTGGAGACGAGCTGCTTGCCCGCGACCCGGGTGATGAGGTCGCTGGCGACCTCCGAGGCGACGAGCGCGTCGGTGTGCCGGTTGCGCGCGGTGCTCTCGGCGAGCTCGCCCGGCGGCCCGGGGAGCCGCTTGGCCGTGACCAGCTCGCCCACCCGCTCCTGGCCGAGCAGTGAGGCCATGACGGCGCTGCGTACGGCCGGGTCGGCGAGGTCGTGGCCGCGCAGGTGCGCGATGCCGGCGACCATGCGCAGCTGGATCAGGACCACGCCGGCGATGTTGGCGGGGATCGCGATGGGGGCGGTGAGCAGGCCGCCCACGTTGGTGAGGAACCCCTGCCCGCCGGCGAGGCGGACGTTGGCCTCGATCAGGTCGTGCACCGCCCGGACCTCGTCCCCGTTGCGCGCGGCCAGGGCGGCCTCGGCGGCCTCGGCCGCACCGGGCAGCGGCCCGACGCCGTCGATGGCGCGGACCAGGGCCTCGCGCACGAACGTCGAGGTCAGCGACGGGGCCACGCGGCCGAGCCGGGGCGCGACCTGGGTCCCGATGAGGGAGGCCAGTGCCTTGCTGCGTGCGCCCATGGGCAGATCCTAGACAGCGGGGCAGCGCGTCGCCGGGGAGTCCCGTGCGTGGTTTACCGTGCAGACGTGCCCCAGGAACCGGAACCGACGCCGTGGGTGTTCCCGCCCGCCTCCGACTGGGACCCGGACGACGACCTGGTCGCCCTGGGGGCGGACCTCGAGCCGGGCACGCTGCTGGAGGCGTACCGGCACGGGCTGTTCCCGATGCCGACCAACTTCACCGGCGAGCCGATGGGCTGGTTCTCGCCCGTACGCCGCGGCGTCCTGCCGCTGGACGGGGTGCGGGTCTCGCGGTCGCTGCGCCGCGCCGCCCGCGACTTCGAGGTACGGGTCGACACCGCCTTCGAGGCCGTCATCGACGCCTGCGGACGCCCCGAGCGCCCGGACGGCTGGATCACCGCGGACGTCCGAGCGGCGTACGTGGCCCTGCACCGGCTCGGCTGGGCGCACTCGGTGGAGACGTGGCGCGACGGCCGGCTGGTCGGAGGGCTGTACGGCGTGGCGATCGGGGGCCTGTTC
>NZ_JBJEHY010000218.1:0-22924 GCF_051876515.1 Nocardioides sp.
CGAGATGAACAAGGGCCTCAACCGCTGGGAGACCATCAAGAAGTGGCGCCTGCTCGACCACGACCTCACCATCGAGTCCGGTGAGCTCACGCCGTCGATGAAGGTCAAGCGCAACGTGGTGGAGAACAACAACGCGGCGCTGATCGACGCGATGTACCAGGACTGACCGCCGCGTCGTCCCGCACGGCGCAGGAGATCCATCTCCGGCGCACAGGCGGGACACAGGCTCGGCCCCTTGAATGGGTGTCGGTGGGAGACCACCGGCACCCGTTCGGCGTTCAAGGAGCAGCGATGACCGACCACGAGCACACCAGCACCGGCGAGGTCCACGAGCACGACCTCGGCCTCGGGCACGACCTCGGCACCCTGCAACGGCGACGCTGGGCCCGGCGGGGTGTCATCGGCCTGCTCGGGGGCCTCTCGGTCGCAGCGGTGGCCGGGTGCGGCTCCGAGGAGGCGACGTCGGGTACGGGGACTCCGACGTCCGGTCCGGGTGGCCGCGGAGGGCCGCCGTCGGACGGCGGTGGCGGCGGCACCGGGGTCGAGGTCGCCGACGGCGAGATCCCCGAGGAGACGGCCGGCCCGTACCCGGGTGACGGCTCCAACGGCCCTGACGCGCTGGGGGAGAGCGGCATCGTCCGCAGCGACATCACCTCCAGCGTCGGTGAGGCGTCGGGGACCGCCGAGGGTGTTCCGCTGACCCTGCGGTTCCGTGTGTACGACCTCACCGGCGAGGAGGTGGAGGTCCTGCCCGGCGCTGCCCTGTACGCCTGGCACTGCGACCGCGAGGGAAACTACTCGATGTACGACGGGCCTGCCCAGGCGGAGAACTACCTGCGCGGGGTGCAGGGGGCGGACGCGGACGGTTGGTTGGAGTTCACCACTATCTTCCCCGGGTGCTACTCCGGACGGTGGCCGCACGTGCACTTCGAGGTGTACGAGTCGCTCGAGAAGGCCACGGGTGCGGGGAGCAAGCTGCGCACCTCGCAGCTGGCCTTCCCCGAGGACGTGTGCCGCGAGGTGTACGCCACGGACGGCTACGAGTCGTCGGTGCAGAACCTCGAGCAGGTCAGCCTGGACGCCGACATGGTCTTCGCGGACGGGCACTCGCTGCAGATGGCCTCGGTGACGGGGGCCAACGAGGACGGCTGGGTGGCCACCCTCAACGTCCCGATCTGACGACCTGGGGGCACGGGGTGGTTGTATGTCCGCGTGCCTGCGCAACCCACCGGAGAAGCTGCCCCCCTCGACGGGGCCCTGCCCGCGTCGGCGCTCGCCGGGGTGGGCTCGCGCCCGTTCGGGCTCTACGTCCACGTCCCGTTCTGCACGGTGCGCTGCGGCTACTGCGACTTCAACACCTACACCGCCGAGGAGCTGGGGGATGCCCCCGGGGCCAGCCGGGCCACGTACGCGGAGGCGGCGATCACCGAGGTCCGGCGCGCGCGTCGGGCACTCGGGGACGCCGACGTCACCATCGACACCATCTTCTTCGGCGGCGGCACGCCGACGCTGCTGTCCCCGGCCGACCTCGGCTCCATCGTCGCTGCGGCGGCCGGCGAGTTCGGCCTGGCCCACGACGTGGAGGTAACCACGGAGGCCAACCCGGACTCCGTGGCGCTGTGGGACCTGGAGGAGCTGCGCCAGGTCGGCTTCAACCGGATCAGCTTCGGCATGCAGTCGGCCGTGGACCACGTGCTGCGGGTCCTCGAGCGGACCCACGACCCGATGCGGGTCCCCGCGGTCGTGGAGTGGGCGCGTACGGCCGGGTTCGACCAGGTCAGCCTCGACCTCATCTACGGCACCCCCGGCGAGAGCCGGGAGGACTGGTCCACCACGATCGAGGCGGCGCTGGCGTGCGAGCCCGACCACGTCTCGGCGTACTCGCTGATCGTCGAGGAGGGCACCGCGCTGGCGCGCCAGGTGCGCCGCGGCGAGGTGCCCATGACCGACGACGACGACCTCGCCGACAAGTACCTGATGGCCGACGAGCGGTTCGGTGCGTTCGGGCTGACCTGGTACGAGGTGTCGAACTGGGCCAAGGACGACGCGAGCCGGTGCCGGCACAACGAGCTGTACTGGACCGGCGGGGACTGGTGGGGCGTGGGCCCCGGTGCGCACTCGCACGTCGGCGGCGTGCGCTGGTGGAACGTCAAGCACCCCGCGGCGTACGCGAACCGCCTGCAGCAGGGGGACAGCCCGGCGCAGGCGCGGGAGGTGCTCAGCTCGGACGAGCGCCGCGTCGAGCGCGTGCTGCTCGAGATCCGGCTGCGCGACGGCCTGCCGGTCTCGGCGCTGGACGCGCACGGGCGCTCCCAGGTCGCCCGGCTGGTCGACGAGGGGATGGTCGAGCTGCACACCGAGCGGCTGGTGCTGACCCAGCGCGGGCGGCTGCTGGCCGACGCCGTGGTCCGCGACCTCACCTGAGGATCGCCCCCCAGCAACGGCGACGGCCCGCCGCACCCCTCCCCGGGAGGGGAGTGCAGCGGGCCGTCGTGTCCCGCACTCAGCGGGCCGTGGCGCGGTGTGGCGTCACTTCACCATGCGGATCGTCAGCGGGTAGCGGTAGTCCTCCCCGTTGAGCGCCTTCACGCCGGCCAGGATGCTGCAGATCAGGAGCATGAGGCCGAAGACGATGATGCCGATGATGCCGACCAGCACGATGGTCAGGATCGCGCTGACGAACATGTAGATCATCATCGAGATCTGGAAGTTGAGCGCCTCGACGGCCTGCGAGCGGACCCGCGGCGACTCGGGGCCCTTGACGAGCATCACGATCAGCGGGGCCACGAAGCCCAGGATGATGCCGCCGAAGTGGCCCAGGGCGGACCAGGTGTTCTCGTCGGAGGGAGTCATGGTCCCGCCGCCGAACTGCTGCGGCTGCTGCTGGTAGCTGCCGTACGCGGGCGGCGGCGTCTGGGGAGCGCCGTACCCGGGCGGCGGGGTCTGCGGGGCGCCGTACGAGGGCGGCGGGGTCTGCGGGGCGCCGTACGACGGCGGCTGGTTGGGGTCGCCCGGCGTGGGGTCGGGCGTGTTCTGGTCACTCATTGGTGTCTCCCGTGGGTGGTGTCGCCACCTGGCGGTGGCGGGGTCGGAGGAACGGCGCTCAGGGCACCGTGACGAAGTCGATCAGCTCCTCGACGCGGCCCAGCAGGGCCGGGTCGAGGTCGGCGTAGGAGTCGACGCGGCCCAGGATGTGCTTCCACGCCCGGGCGATGTCCGCCTGGTCGCGGTGCGGCCAGCCCAGCTGCTGGCAGGTGCCCTTCTTCCAGTCGATCGACCTGGGAACGTCCGGCCAGCGCTTGATGCCGAGCCGCTCGGGCTTGACCGCCTGCCAGATGTCGATGAAGGGGTGGCCCACGATCAGGACGTGCTTGCCCACGGCGGAGCGCATGATCGACTGGGCGATCCGGCTCTCCTTGGAGCCGGGGACGAGGTGGTCCACCAGCACGCCGACGCGACGCTGTGGGCCGGGCTTGAAGTCGACGAGGTGGTCGGCGAGGTCGTCGACGCCGCCGAGGTACTCCACGACGACGCCTTCGACGCGCAGGTCGTCACCCCAGACCTTCTCCACGAGCTCGGCGTCGTGGCGGCCCTCGACGAAGATCCGGCTCGCCCGCGCGACCCGCGCCTTCGCGTCGTGGACGGCGACCGATCCGCTCGCGGTGCGGGTGGCCCGCGCCGGCGTGGGGACGCGGACGGCGGGACGGGTGAGGACGACCGGCTTGCCCTCCAGCAGGAAGCCGGGGCCCAGGGGGAAGGTGCGGCGCTTGCCGCGGCGGTCCTCCAGCGTCAGCGTGTCCAGGTCGCGGTCGATGGCCACGATCTCGCCGCACCAGTCCGTGGTGACCTCCTCGACGACCATGCCGAGGGCGGAAGGGGTCTCGGTGGCGCGGCCGCGCTTGGGCGCGCGCCAGTCGCCGGAGAGGACGTCGGTTCCGTAGCGGTCGTGGGACACCCGCGCAGGCTACGGGGGAACAGCGACAGAACTCAGTGTCCACGCCGTGGGGGAGCGGATTGCCCGGGTGAATTGCCCGGGCAGGTCAGATCAGTGGCAGCTGGCGACGCAGGTGCGGGAGGTGGTCGTAGCCGCGACGCACGGCGTGCCGCAGCCCGTCGACAGGGAAGGGCCACTCGCCGACCTCGAGCGCCTGCCCCAGCGGGACGTGCCGTTGCACCAGGTCACGGATCGTCTCGGCCACGACCCCGATCTCGGCCCGCTGGTGGGCCACGAACTCGCGGTCCACCTGGTCCCCGTGCCCGGGCACGACGACCGTCGCCGGGGTCAGCAGGCCCGTCACGAGGTCGAGGCTGACGGGCCAGTCCAGCGGGTGGCAGTCGGGGCCGTACGAAGGGGGACCGGCCTGCTCGACCAGGTCGCCGGCCACGACCACGTCGGGCTCGGGCAGTCGCACCACCACGTCGCAGCCGCTGTGCCCGGGGCCGGGGTGGACGAGCTCGGCGTACCGGTCGCCGAGGTCGAGGAAGGCGACGGAGCTGAACACGTGGTCCGGGAGGGCCTCGGGGCTGGCGAGAGCCTCGTCGCGGCGCGGGTCCTCGGCGAGGGCCTCGTCGGAGGCGACCGGGTGCGCGGCCGCCTCGACGGCCAGCGACTCGTGGCCGTGGACCGGCACGCCCGGGTACGCCTCGCGCACGGCCGCGTTGCCGAGACGGTGGTCGAAGTGGGCGTGCGTGTTGACCACGGCGTGCACGTCGCCGGCACCCAGCGCACGCACGGCGTCCACGATCTCCCGCCCCGTGGCGAGGGACGCGCCGGTGTCGACGAGCAGGATGCCGCGCTCGCTGCCGACCGCGGTGACGTTGACGTGGTGCCAGTCACTCCGAGCGACCCACACGCGCTCGGCGACCTCGAGGAAGTCGACCATGGGTGGGAGCCTAGTAGAGTTGGCACTCGGGTCAGATGAGTGCCAAGCCGTTGGCCGGGTCGAGACGGGAGACAGGATGAGCGAGCAGCGCAAGCTGGCGGTTCTCCGTGCGATCGTCGAGGACTACGTGGCCACCGAGGAGCCCGTCGGTTCCAAGGCCCTCGTGGAGCGCCACGGGCTGGGTGTCAGCCCGGCGACCGTGCGCAACGACATGGCGGTGCTGGAGGAGGAGGGCTACATCCACCAGCCGCACACCAGCGCTGGTCGGGTGCCCACCGACAAGGGCTACCGGCTGTTCGTGGACCGGCTCGCGACGCTCAAGCCGATGTCGGCCGCCGAGCGTCGTGCGATCGCCACCCTGCTCGACGAGGCGGTGGACCTCGACGACGTGGTGCAGCGCTCGGTGCGGCTGCTCAGCCAGCTCACCCGCCAGGTAGCGATCGTGCAGTACCCGACCCTGACCCGCTCCACCGTGCGCCACGTCGAGCTGGTCCAGCTGGCTCCCCAGCGCCTCATGCTGATCCTGATCCTGAGCACCGGGCGCGTCGAGCAGCGCCTCGTCGACACGGCCGCCGAGGTCTCCGAGGACGATCTCGCCGACGTGCGCCGGCGCGTCAACGCCGCGGTCGCCGGGGAGCGGATCGCGGATGCCGCCGCCGCGGTGGCCCTGCTGCCGGCGGTCGTCGGCACCGAGCTCGCCGAGGTCGTCGGCGAGGTCGTCAACGCCCTGGGTGAGGCGATGAGCGACCACCGCAGCGACCAGCGGGTCGCCGTGAGCGGTGCGGCCAACCTGGCCCGTTTCGGCGACAACTTCGACACCGCCGTACGCCCGCTGCTGGAGGCGCTGGAGGAGCACGTCGTGCTGCTCAAGCTCCTCGGCGAGTCGGCCGCCGACGCCGTGACCGTACGGATCGGCGCCGAGGGCCCGTACACGCAGCTGGCCGCGACCAGCGTGGTCGCGACCGGTTACGGCGACTCCGACCACACGCTGGGCACCTTGGGCGTGGTCGGCCCCACCCGGATGGACTACCCCGGATCGATGGCGGCGGTGCGTGCGGTCGCGCGCTACGTCTCCAGGATCCTCGACGAGGCCTGAGGGCCTCACCCGCAGAGAGCAAGGACGAAGAGCAACGTGAGTCAGGACCTCTACGAGATCCTCGGCGTCTCCCGGGACGCCGACGGCGACGCCATCAAGAAGGCGTACCGCAAGCTGGCCCGCCAGCTGCACCCCGACGTGAACCCGGACCCGGTGGCGCAGGAGAAGTTCAAGGACGTCTCCAAGGCGTACGAGGTGCTCAGTGACGCGCAGAAGCGGGCCGCGTACGACCGCGGCGGAGACCCGTTCGGTGGTGGCTTCGGGGCGGGTGCCGGCCAGGGGTTCTCGTTCACCGACATCATGGACGCCTTCTTCGGCGGCGGCGCCCCGGGCGGCCAGGGCGGTGGCCGTGGGCCGCGCTCGCGCCAGCGCCGCGGCCAGGACGCCCTGATCCGCCTCGACGTGACGCTCGCCGAGGCCGCGTTCGGCGCCACCCACGAGCTCAAGGTCGACACGGCTGTCGGGTGCGACACCTGCCACGGGTCCGGCACCGCCAACGGCTCCGAGCCCGTCACCTGCGAGACCTGCCACGGCGCCGGCGAGGTCGCGCACGTGCAGCGCTCCTTCCTCGGCGAGATCCGTACGCTGCGCCCCTGCGCGGCCTGCCGCGGGTTCGGCACGATCATCGTCGACCCGTGCCGCGAGTGCTCCGGTGACGGCCGGGTCCGCTCGCGCCGCACGCTCAACGTCAAGATCCCCGCGGGCGTCGACACCGGCACCCGGGTCCAGCTCTCCGAGCAGGGCGAGGTCGGCCCCGGCGGCGGTCCCGCCGGTGACCTGTACGTCGAGATCCACGTCGAGCCGCACCCGACGTTCACGCGGCACGGCAACGACCTGCACTGCACGGTGACGCTGCCGATGTCGGCTGCCGCCCTGGGCACCACGCTCACGCTCCCGCTGCTGGAGGCCGACGTGGCGGGCAAGGACGCCGCCGGTGACGCCGACCTGCAGACCGAGCACGTCCTGGACGTGCGTCCCGGCACCCAGTCCGGCTCCGAGCAGGTGCTGCGCGGCTTCGGCGTGCCCGGGCTGCGCGGCGGCCGTGGCGACCTGGTGGTCCAGGTGATCGTCGAGACCCCCAGCCGTCTGGACCCCCGCCAGGAGGAGCTGCTGCGCGAGTTCGCCGCGATCCGTGGCGAGGAGGCGCCGGCCGGTCAGGTGCGGGCGACCTCGAAGTCCGTCTTCGGCCGGCTGCGCGACGCGTTCCAGGGCAACTGAGGCACGATGAGCCTGCCCGTCCACGTCGTCGACGACCTCAGCGCGGCCGCCGTGGGTGGCACCGTCGAGGTCGGCGGTGACGAGGCCCACCACGCGGTGGCGGTGCGCCGCCTCGCGGTGGGGGAGCAGGTCCGGCTGACCGACGGGCGCGGCCGGGCCGTGACCGGCGCCGTCGCCAGCACCGCCAAGCGTCTGTTCACGCTGACCGTCGCCGAGGTGGAGGACTCTCCGCGCCCCGAGCCCCGGGTCACCGTCGTCCAGGCGCTGCCCAAGGGGGATCGCGGCGAGCTGTCGGTCGAGGTGCTCACCGAGGTCGGGGTCGACACGGTCGTGCCGTGGGCGGCGTCGAGGTCGGTCGCGGTCTGGCGCGGTGAGCGGGCGGTCAAGTCATACGCCAAGTGGGCCGCCACCGCACGGGAGGCGGCCAAGCAGTCACGTCGGGTCTGGCACCCGACGGTGACCCCGATGGCCAGCACCGCCGAGGTCGTGGAGCTCGTCGCCGCCGCGGACGTCGCCCTCGTCCTGCACGAGGAGGCATCCGCCCCGCTCGCCGAGGTCGAGGTGCCCGCGAGCGGCACCGTGCTGCTGGTCGTCGGTCCCGAGGGTGGGCTGGCCCCGGACGAGGTCGACGCCTTCGTCGCCGCGGGCGCCACCTCCGTACGGCTGGGCGCCGAGGTCCTGCGCACCTCCACCGCGGGCGTCGTCGCGGTGGGCGCGCTGCTGGCCCGTACGCCCCGCTGGGGAGCCTGAGCGCCCGCTGGCCGCCCACGTGGTCTCTCTCCTCCCTCCCGTGCCCTCCCGCCCCCCTCCCTTCCCCCGGGACAAGTAACGCGCAGTTATCTGCTCGAGCACACCTCAACTGCAGAGGTCTGGAGCGGATAACTGCGCGTTACTAAGGGAGGGGCGTGGTACGCCAGCGGGCGAGCGCTCTCAGCGGAGGGTGAACTCCTTGGAGTCGGTGGTGGGGCCACCGCCCTCGCCGCCGGAGGGGTCGTCGGTGCTCGCCACGAACGTGTAGGTGCCGGGGGAGAGGTCGGAGACGTCGATCGAGGCCTCCCACGGGTAGAGCTTCTCCATCCAGCCCTCTGCGGTCGCGAAGCCCTCGAGCACGACCGTGTCGCCCTGCTTCACCTGCCACGGCACGGTGCCCTCGAAGGAGCTGGCCACGCCACTGGCTTCGAGGGTGTCGCCGTCGACCGTGGCGCCCTGGGCGGGGTCGGTCACGTTGACCATCGCGAGGTACGTCATCCAGTCGCCCTGCTTGACGGGCTTGGAGACGTCGATGCCGAACAGGCGCGACGGGCCGCTCTCGCGGACGAACTGCACGGGGAGGCGCTCCTGGGCGACGCCCTGCAGGCTGTAGACCATCTGCTGGATCGCCAGGCGGGCCTCGGCCTTGCGCATCCCGTCGGGGGCCTCGGTGAACGCGTCGGCGTTGAGGGTGACCTCGATGACGCCGTCGCCCAGGGCGGCGCCGGTGACGGAGTCGCCCGGCCACAGGGTGCGGTAGTCGGGGTCGTCGGCCGAGCCGCCGGCCACGGTGAGCGCGGCCTCGGTGAGCGCGTCACCCTCGACCCGCTGGAACTCACGGAACAGCCGGGGGCCGCGCGGGGTGTCGCCGGCGAAGTACAACGGGACGGCCGCGCCCTGCGGCGTCGGCGTACCCGTGTCGTCGGTGGAGGTGGGGTCGTCGGTCGGCGACGTCGTGTCGGTCGCGGTGGACCCGGTGGGCTCGGGGTCGTCGCTGCCGGTGCTGCTCTCGCCGGTGCACGCAGCCAGAGCGAGGAGCGCTGCGACGCTCGCGAGGGTCAGGGCGCGGCTGTGACGGGTGTGTCTCATGAGTTCCACGGTAGTCGTGCTCACGAGGGGGAGGTCCGGTCGCCACGCCGGGTCGGGTGATCGTGTCCCACCGCCAGCGGAAGCCCGCGCGTGGTCCCCTCGACGATGTCAGCCACGTGGGCGCGGAACCCGGGGCACGCGGTGATGTCGTGGGCCTCGCACTCCAGGGCGTGCCGCGTGAGCAGGCGCGAGCGCTCGACCTCGGCCTGGCGGCGGTCGAGCTCGACGAGGTGCGCCTCGAGGGCCTCGCGACGTCCCTCGGTCGAGGCGTCGAGCAGCCCCCGCACCTCCTCGAGGCTCATCCCGGAGGCCTTGCTGGCCAGGATCGTGGCCACCCGGTAGGCGTCGTCCTCCCCGTACACCCGACGGCCGGCCGGGTCGCGGTCGGGGAGCAGCAGCCCCTTGTCCTCCCAGTGCCGCAGGACGTGGGTCTCCAGGTCGAACCTGGCCGCGAGCTCGCCCACCGACCAGCGGATCCGGGTGTCACTTGACTTCATGTCCACATGAAGTCACACGCTGGGGCCATGGACAAGTCCCAGACTCTCGACGTCGTCGTCATCGGCACCGGTTCGGCCGGTCTCCAGGCGGCCCTCACCCTCGGCCGTATGCACCAGCGCACGGTCGTGCTGACCTCCGGTGAGTACCGCAACGACCCCACCGGGCACATGCACAACTTCCTCGGTCACGACGGGGACGCCCCCGGCGACCTCCGCGACGCCGGCCTCGCCGACCTGGCGGCGTACGAGGACGTGGAGGTGCGGGAGGGAACGGTCGTCGCCGTCGGTGGCGCCGCGGGGGAGTTCGAGGTCGAGCTCGCTGGCGGGGAGCGGCTCCGTGCGCGGCGGGTCCTCCTCGCGACGGGGGTGCGCGACACCCTGCCCGAGGTCCCCGGGCTGGCCGAGAACTTCGGCGGGCTCGTGGCCCACTGCCCGTTCTGTCACGGGCACGAGTACGCCGGGCGCCCGGTGGGCCTGCTCGGCGTCGGGCCGCACACGCCGATGATGACCTCGATGCTGCGCCCGATCAGTGAGGAGCGGGTACTCCTGACCGACGGTGTCCCCGTCGAGGGCAGCGTACGCGGGACGCTGGGGCAGCTCGGGGTCACGCTCGTCGAGGCCCCGGTGACGGGCGTCGTCCGCGAGGGCGATGAACTCCTGGTCAGCTTCGACGGCCACGAGGACGTGCGGCTGGGCGGCATGCTCGTGAAGACCGACTGGGAGCAGACGGCCGGCTTCGTGCGGGACCTCGGCCTGGAGGTCTCCGAGTTCGGGGCCGTCCTGGTGGACGCGTTCGGGCGGACCAGCGTGCCCGGGATCTACGCCGCGGGCGACATGGCGCAGGGGCCGGGGCTGCCGATGCCGATGGCGGCGGTGCTCGTGGCGGCGTCGGGTGGGTTGCTGGCGGCGGCCGCGTGCGTCCAGGACGCGGCCGCGGAGGCGCTCGCGGTCTGAGCGGGCGCCCGCCTCGCTAGGGTGGGCCCATGAGTGCACCCGAGGCGCCGGCCGACTGCATCTTCTGCAAGATCGTGGCCGGGGAGATCCCCGCGACCGTCGTCCACGAGTCCGAGACGGCTGTGGCGTTCCGCGACCTCAACCCGCAGGCGCCCACCCACGTGCTGGTGATCCCGCGCAGCCACTACGAGAACGCGGCGGCGCTGGCCGCGGCCGAGCCGGCCACCGTCGCCGACCTCGTCGCCGCCGCCACGGCCGTGGCCGAGGCGGACGGTCTGGACGAGCAGTACCGCCTGGTGTTCAACACCGGTGCCGCCGCTGGTCAGACCGTGTTCCACGCCCACCTGCACGTGCTGGGCGGCCGTTCGATGACGTGGCCTCCCGGCTGAGCCGGACGCAATCGAGTGGGCCGTGCGGAGACCGGTCGGTAGCATGGAGGGGTTGAGAACCTCCGACGGAAGGCTCGCCCGCCCGGGCGCACATGAGTGAACTGACTGCCTCACAGCTCCAGCACACGGTCGTCGTGCCGGCCAGCATCGACATGGTGACGGTGCTCGGTCCGAGCGACGAGTTCCTCCGGGCCCTCGAGCGCAGCTTCGAGGCCCAGCTGCACGCCCGCGGCAACCGGATCACCCTGACCGGTGAGCCCGCCGAGGTCGCGATGGCCGAGCGGGCCCTCGACGAGATGGTGACGATCGTCCGCACCGGGCAGGGCCTCACCTCCGAGACGGTGGCGCGGATCGTCGGGATGCTGCGCGCCGAGAGCGCCGAGCGGCCGGCCGACGTGCTCAGCCTCAACATCCTGTCCAACCGCGGGCGCACGATCCGGCCCAAGACGCTCAACCAGAAGCAGTACGTCGACTCGATCGACGACCACACGATCACCTTCGGGGTGGGCCCCGCCGGCACCGGCAAGACGTACCTGGCCATGGCCAAGGCGGTGCAGGCTCTGCAGGCCAAGGAGGTCAACCGGATCATCCTGAGCCGTCCCGCGGTCGAGGCCGGCGAACGCCTCGGGTTCCTGCCCGGCACGCTCAGCGAGAAGATCGACCCCTACCTGCGGCCCCTGTACGACGCGCTGCACGACATGGTCGACCCGGACACGATCCCCAAGCTGCTGGCCGCCGGCACCATCGAGGTGGCGCCGCTGGCGTTCCTGCGCGGCCGCTCGCTCAACGACTCCTTCATCATCCTCGACGAGGCGCAGAACACGACGCCGGAGCAGATGAAGATGTTCCTGACCCGTCTCGGGTTCGGCTCCAAGATCGTGGTCACCGGGGACACCAGCCAGGTCGACCTGCCCCGCGGCACCACGTCGGGGCTGCGCGTGGTCGAGGGGATCCTCGACGGGGTGGAGGACATCGCGTTCTGCCGCCTGACCGCCGGCGACGTGGTGCGTCACCGCCTGGTGGGCCAGATCGTGGCCGCCTACGACCAGTTCGACGCGGACGCTGAGTCCGCGAAGGCGCGCCGCGCACGCGAGCGCGCCGAGCAGAGCGATTCCGAGAAGGGGAACCAGCCGTGAGCATCGAGGTCCTCAACGAGTCCGAGCAGCCCCTCGACGTGCACCGGCTCTCGCAGCTGGCCCGCTTCGTCATGGATGAGATGCGCGTGCACCCGCTGGCCGAGCTGTGCATCAAGGCCGTCGACGAGGCCACGATCGCCGAGCTCAACGAGAAGTGGATGGAGAAGGAGGGCCCGACCGACGTGCTGGCCTTCCCGATGGACGAGCTGCGCCCCGGCCAGGTCGGCGAGGAGCCCGAGGAGGGCGTCCTGGGCGACCTGGTCCTGTGCCCGGTGGTGGCCGAGCGCCAGGGCGCCGAGGCCGGTCACGGCCGCGAGGGCGAGCTCGACCTGCTCACCGTCCACGGCATCCTCCACCTGCTCGGGTACGACCACGCCGAGCCCGAGGAGCACAAGGAGATGTTCGGCCTGCAAGCCGAGCTGCTGGGGCGCTGGGCCACGGCTCGGACCGCCGGCTGAGCATGGCCGTCGAAGCCTCCTGGCCGCTCGGTGCGGCCGTGGTGCTGATCGCCGGTGCGGGTGTCTTCTCCGCCGTCGACGCGGCCATCAGCGGCTTCTCCCGGGCCCGCGCGGCCGAGCTGCGCGACCAGGGCCGACCCGGTGCGGCCGGCCTGGTCGCCGTGCTCGCCGAGCCGGCCCGCTACCTCAACACGGTCCTGCTGCTGAGGCTGCTGCTCGAGACCGCCGCGATCGTGCTGCTCACGCTCTGGTTCCACGACCTGTACGACGGCAACTTCTGGCGCGCCTTCGCGACCACCACCGGCGTGATGCTCCTGGTGTCGTTCGTCGTGGTCGGTGTTTCCCCGCGCACCCTGGGCCGCCAGCACGAGACGGTCGCGCTGTACTCGGCGGGGCCGCTGCGCGTGATCACCTCCGTGCTGGGGCCGGTGCCGCAGCTGCTCATCCTCATCGGCAACGCGCTGACGCCCGGCAAGGGGTTCGACGAGGGGCCGTTCAACTCCGAGACCGAGCTGCGCGAGATGGTCGACCTGGCCGAGGCGTCCTCGCTGATCGAGTCCGGTGAGCGCAAGATGCTGCACTCGGTGTTCGAGCTGGGCGACACGATCGTGCGTGAGGTGATGGTGCCGCGCAACGACATCGTCTACATCGAGCGCCACAAGAACCTGCGCCAGGCGATGTCGCTGTTCCTGCGCTCGGGCTACTCCCGCGTCCCGGTGGTGGGGGAGAACCTCGACGACGTGATCGGCATGGCGTACCTCAAGGACGTCGTGCAGCGCGACTTCGACGCTCCCGACGTGGAGCTCGTCCAGCAGGTCGAGGAGGTCATGCGCCCGGTGCACCACGTGCCCGACTCCAAGCCGGTCGACGCCCTGCTCAGCGAGCTGCAGGCGCGGCGCCAGCACATCGCGGTCGTCATCGACGAGTACGGCGGCACCGCCGGTCTGGTCACGATCGAGGACGTGCTGGAGGAGATCGTCGGTGAGATCACCGACGAGTACGACGAGGAGGAGACCGAGGTGACCCACCTCGAGAACGGCGCCATCCGTGTCTCCTCCCGCTATCCCGTGGACGACCTCGACGAGATCGTCGGTGTCGTCGTCCACGACGAGGACGTCGACAGCGTCGGCGGCCTGATGGCCAAGCACCTGGGCCGCGTACCGCTGCCCGGCGCCGTGGTGGAGGCCCACGGTCTGCGCTTCGAGGCGGAGCGGGTCCGCGGACGCCGCAACCAGATCGACACGGTGCTGGTCCAGCCGGTCACCGAGGACAGGGCGGCAACGGCCGCGAACGACGACGAGAGTGAGCACGACGATGAGTGAGCTGTCCGCCGAGGACGCCAAGCTGGTGACCCTGGCCCGGGCCACCCGCGCCCGGGTGGGTGCCGCCCAGGGCGCGGCCGTCCGCGACCAGGACGGTCGCACGTACGCGGCTGCGACGGTGGACCTGCCGTCGTTGCAGGTCAGCGCCCTGGACGTGTGCGTCGCGATGGCGATCTCCTCGGGCTCGACCTCGCTCGAGGCGGCCGTCGTGCTGGGGGAGGGACTGGACTCCTCCGAGCCCGCGCTGGACGGTGCCCGGGACTTCACGGGTGCCGGGGTGAGCGTCCACCTGGGCGACCCGCGCGGCGCCGTGCAGCGCACCGTCACCACCTGATCCTGCGACGGATCGGGGGCTGACGAACCCTGCCCCGATCGCTAACGTGGGGGCGTGCCCACGGTCGGCTGGCAGCAGCACCACGAGGGCGTGACGAGGCTCCGGGAGTCCTTCGCCGCGCTGCCGGCGGGTGCCCCGGTGCGCCTGGCCAAGCGCACCTCCAACCTGTTCCGCGGGCGTGCCGAGCACTCCGCTGGCCTCGACGTCTCGGGCCTGACCGGCGTGATCGAGGTGCGCGGCGACGTCGCCGAGGTGCAGGGGATGTGCACGTACGAGGACCTCGCCGCGGTGACGTTGGCGCACGGCCGCATCCCGTACGTCGTGCCGCAGCTGCGGACGATCACCCTCGGCGGCGCGGTCACGGGGCTCGGCATCGAGTCCACCAGCTTCCGGCACGGGCTGCCGCACGAGTCGGTGCGGGAGATGGACGTCTTCACCGGCGCCGGGGAGGTCCTCACGGTCCGGCCCGGCGACCCGCTCTTCGACGCGTTCCCCAACTCCTACGGCTCGCTGGGCTACGCCACCCGGCTGCAGATCGACCTCGAACCGGTGCCGGGGTACGTCCGGCTGCACCACGTCCCCTTCTCCGACGTGCACGCGCTCACCGACGCCGTGGCCGAGATCGTCGAGACCGGTCGGTGGCGCGGGGAGCGGGTCGACGGCCTCGACGGGGTGGCGTTCTCCCCGCACGAGCTGTACCTGACCGTGGCGCGCTGGACCGACGAGTCCGGGCCCACTTCCGACTACGCGGGACAGCAGGTCTACTACCGCTCCCTGCAGCAGCTCCGCACCGACCTGCTCACCGTCGAGGACTACCTGTGGCGCTGGGACACCGACTGGTTCTGGTGCTCGCGCGCGTTCGGCGCCCAGAACCCGTGGGTGCGCCGGGTGTGGCCGCGTCGGCTGCGGCGCTCGGACGTGTACTGGAAGCTCGTCGCCCTCGACCGCAGGTACGGGATCGCCGACCGCCTCGACACCTGGCGCGGCCGACCGGTGGCCGAGCGGGTGGTGCAGGACGTCGAGGTCGAGATCAGTCGGCTCCCCGAGTTCCTCGACTGGTTCGACGCGGAGATCGGGATGCGCCCGGTGTGGCTGTGCCCGCTGCGCCTGCGCCGCCACGACAGCGACCAGCCGTGGCCGGGCTACCCGCTGCGGGCCGGCACGACCTACGTCAACGTGGGGTTCTGGGGCGGTGTCCCGGTGGGGCCGGAGCGCGGCACCAGCCCGCGCAACCGGGCGATCGAGGCCAAGGTCGACGAGCTGGGCGGCCACAAGTCGCTGTACTCGGAGGCCTTCTACGACCCGGACACGTTCCGGCGGCTCTACGGCACCGACAACCTCGCGGTCCTCAAGAGCAAGCACGACCCCGACGACCGACTCGACAACCTGTACGACAAGGTGGTGCACGCACGATGACAAGGACGATCGCCGCAGCCGTGGCCGGACTGCTCAGGGACGAGCCCCCGATCCGCTTCTCCGCGTACGACGGGAGTGCCGTCGGACCTGCCGACGCACAGTTCGGGCTCGAGATCGTCAACGAGCGCGGTCTGGCGTACCTGGTTACCGCCCCCGGCGACCTGGGGATGGCGCGGGCGTACGTGTCGGGGGACCTGCTGCTGCACGGCGTGCACCCCGGGGACCCGTACCCAGCCCTGGCGGTGCTCAAGGACCACCTCCGGTTCCGGCTTCCGGCGCCGAGCGAGGCCGTCGAGATCCTGCGCAGCGTCGGGCTCTCGCAGCTGCGTCCGCCCTCCCCGCCGCCGGAGGAGTCGCTGCCGCGCTGGCGCCGGGTCGTGGAGGGTCTGCGCCACTCGATGGGGCGCGACGCGGAGGCGATCAGCCACCACTACGACGTGTCCAACCGCTTCTACGAGCACGTCCTGGGGCCCTCGATGGCCTACACGTGCGCCTTGTACGAGACCCCGGACGCCACCTTGGAGGAGGCGCAGTTCGCCAAGTTCGACCTGATCGCCCGCAAGCTCGCCCCGCAACCGGGGCAGCGGCTCCTCGACGTCGGGTGCGGGTGGGGGACGATGGTCCGGCACGCGGCCCGCGAGTACGGCGTCAAGGCGCTCGGGGTAACGCTGTCGCTGGAGCAGGCCACGTGGGCCAAGGAGGCGATCGACCGCGAGGGTCTCGGGGACCTGGCCGAGGTGCGGCACATGGACTACCGCGACGTGGTGGAGGGCGACTTCGACGCGGTCAGCTCGATCGGCCTGACCGAGCACATCGGCGTCCGCAACTACCCGGCCTACTTCGGGACCCTGCGGGACCGCCTCCGTCCCGGAGGGCGGCTGCTCAACCACTGCATCACCCGCCGCGACAACGTGCCGCGGTCCACGGGCGCCTTCATCGACCGGTACGTCTTCCCCGACGGCGAGCTGATCGGGTCGGGCAGCATCGTCTCGGCCGTGCAGGACGCCGGGATGGAGGTCCACCACACCGAGAACCTGCGCCAGCACTACGCGCTCACCCTGGCCGGCTGGAACCGCAACCTGGTCGAGCACTGGGACGAGTGCGTGGCGGAGGCGGGCCTGGGCACCGCACGCGTCTGGGGCCTGTACATCGCCGGCTCGCGGGTCGGTTTCGAGCGCGGCGAGATCGAGCTGCACCACGTCCTGGCGACACGCGCTGCCCAGGACGGGCCGGCCGGCTTCCCGATGCGCCCCGACTGGTGAGGCCCCCCGCTGCTTGAGCTTGTCGAAACCAGGAAGAGGCACCGCGGCCCTGTCGTCGTTAGCCTTGTCCGGTGAGCACGCGTGCGTCCCAGTTCAGCGCCCAGGTCGTGGCCCGCGAGCAGGTCTCCGACCACCTCGTCCGGCTCGTCCTGGGTGGTCTCGACGACTTCGTCTCCACGGGCGTGGCCGACGAGTGGGTGGGCCTGGTGGTGCCGGGCCAGTTCCAGAGCCGCTACTACACGGTGCGCCGCTTCGCCGACGGTCAGCTGACGCTCGACGTCGTCGTGCACGACGTCGGGCTGGTCACCGAGTGGGCCAAGGGTGAGTGCGTGGGCGACACGGTCACCGTCACCGAGCCCAAGGCCTCCTTCACGCCGCCCGGGGACAGCACGTGGCTGCTCCTGGTGGGGGACCTCACCGCCATGCCGGCCATCGCGCGGATCTGCGAGACGCACCCCGACCTGGACGTCAGGGTGTGGGCGGAGACGCCGGACGACCTGACCGGCTACCTCCCCGACGGACCGCAGGTCACCTGGCTGGCGCCGCCCGGCCCCGGCGCCAGCGCGCTCGCCGAGGTCGTGGAGGGCATCGAGTGGCCCGAGGGGCCCGGCTACTTCTGGATGGCCGGCGAGTCGGCGCAGATGCGCGCGATCCGCAAGCACCTCATGCGTGACCGCAAGCTCGCCAGCGACGCGTACGACGTGATGGGGTACTGGCGCGGGGTGGCCCGGCGCCAGCCGCGGGCCGTGGACCCGGGGCCGATCTACGCCGCTGGCAAGGCGGCCGGCAAGACCGACCAGGAGATCTGGGCGGACTACGACGCGGCACAGGAGAGCTGATGAGCGAGCACGACAAGGACTTCGACGTCACCGGGATCGCTCCGGCCGGTCCACTGCACGGACTGCGTCAGGACGGCTTCCGCAGCGGGTTCGTCTCGTTCGTGGGCCGCCCCAACGCGGGCAAGTCGACCCTGACCAACGCCCTGGTGGGCACCAAGGTCGTCATCACCTCCTCCAAGCCCCAGACGACCCGTACGGTCGTGCGAGGCATCGTCCACCGCGACGACGCCCAGCTCGTCCTGGTCGACACCCCCGGACTGCACCGGCCGCGGACCCTGCTGGGGGAGCGCCTCAACGACCTGGTCATGACGACGTGGGCCGAGGTCGACGTGGTCGCCGTCTGCTTCCCGGCCAACGAGAAGATCGGTCCCGGGGACCGGTTCATCGTCAACGAGCTCGGCAAGGTGCGTCGCACCGTCAAGATCGCCGTGGTCACCAAGACCGACCTGGTCACCCCGGAGCGGCTGGCCGAGCACCTGCTCGACGTCGCCCGCCTGGGCGAGGAGACGAGCACGACGTGGGCCGAGGTGGTCCCGGTGTCGGCCGTCTCGGGCGACCAGGTCACGCTGCTCGCCGACATCCTGGTCGGGATGATGCCGGAGGGGCCGCCGCTCTACCCGGACGGTGACCTGACCGACGCCCCGGAGGAGACGATCGTCGCGGAGTTCATCCGCGAGGCGACCCTCGAGGGTGTGCGTGACGAGCTGCCCCACTCCATCGCGGTGGTCGTGGAGGAGATGAACCTGCGCGAGGACCGGCCCGAGGACAAGCCGCTGCTCGACGTCTACGCCAACGTCTACGTCGAGCGGGACTCCCAGAAGGGGATCCTCATCGGGCACAAGGGCTCGCGGCTGCGCCAGGTCGGCACCGCGGCACGCAAGCAGATCGAGGCCTTCCTGGGCACACCGGTCTACCTCGACCTGCACGTCAAGGTGGCCAAGGACTGGCAGCGCGACCCGCGCCAGCTCCGCAAGCTCGGCTTCTGAACCGCCTGACGAGACGGACCCGACCGACCTCTTGTCGCTCCCGACGGCCTGAGGAACACTCGGTGGCGTGAGGCACGTCACAACCGGGTGGGTTGTCGTACGGAGGGTTCCCGCGCGTCCGGGGCCCGCTTCTCCCGCGAGAGGTGGTGACCGTACGTGGGCCTGGCGGTGAGCGTCGTCGACCGGGCGGACCGTTGGGAGGGCCGCCGGTTGTGGCCGGTCTACCGTGACGTCTTCGGCGAGTGCGGACCGTTGCCCGGCTCCGGTCCGGTGGACGAGGAGTGGCGTGACCAGGTCTGGGACCGGTTGCGGACACAGCCCGGTTTCCGGCTCGCCCGGGCCCACCTGGACCGGTCCTTGGTCGGGTTCGCGTACGGCTGCACCAGCCGGCTGCCCCACGCCCACGTGGTCGGCGACGGGCAGCCACCGCTCGCGGAGCGGTTCGAGGTCGTACGGGTCGGTGTCCTGCCCGAGCACCGGGGCCGCGGGGTGGGCGCCGCGCTGGTCCGCGCGGTCACCGAGCACCTGCCGCACGAGGAGTGGGTGCTCGACGCGCCCGGCGACGACACCGATCCCGCGCGCGGCTTCTGGAGCGCCCTGGGGTGGGCGGTGGTGGGTCAGGGGAGCCGGGCCGGGACGGTCCTGATGGGCCGCAGCACCCTCAGTCCGGAGAAGTGAGCGCGGCGCGGCCGGGGCTTCCCAGCCGCAGGGCCGCCTGGTAGCCCAGCTGGTACCTCGTCTTGGCCCCCAGCCGCAGCTGGAGGTCGGAGATCGCCACGGGCCCACGGGTGGACCTCTCTCAGGTGCTCACCGGCACCCAGCACAGCCCGTACCGGCGCCCGGACCGCCACTGCTCGCGCGTGGGGCGCTCCTGGGCCCAGCGGTAGTTGAGCGGGTCCTCGGCGTGGTCCAGCGCTGCGTCGCTGCACGCCTCGTCGAGGACCGCGTCCGCGGCCTCGGCCGACGGGTACGCCTCGCCGGTGAGGTCGACGCTGGAGACCGCGCGCCACGCGTGCCTGCTGCCGCAGGTCACCCGGGCGAACGCCTTGGTGCCGGGAGCCGAGGTGCTGCACATGTGCACGGACTCATCGGTCGCGATGCCAGCAGACCGTCGGGGGAGCCGCATCAGCTTCTCGGGGCCGGCCACCACGACCAGGTCGCACCGGAACCAGTCGGCTCCCAGCGCCGCCTGCTCCAACGAGGGGGTGAACCAGATCGGCTGCACCATCGTGAGCCGCAGCGCCTGCTCGTCCGCACCGGCGTGCCGCCGCAGCCGGGTGGTGCAGACCTCGGCCACGCGGGCCTGGACGGCCGGCGAGTCGACCTGGTCCAGCTCGCGGGGACGCAGGGAGCCGACGTGGAAGGTCTCGGAGGTGTGCCGGGCGCCGCACCGGACCTCGGTCGAGTCCGGGACGGGCGCCAGCGCGTCCTCCCAGCTCAGCCGGTGGCACTGCCCCGTCCGAGGCGCCGGGTCCGGCTCCGGGGGAGCGGTGGGCGTCGGGGCGGACGTCGAGTCCTTCTCGCCGGGATCGTCGCCGACGCTGCACCCCGTCACCGCAAGCAGTGCCGCGACGAGGCAGACGACCAGCCGGTGCCGCCTCACGAGACCACCGCGCCGAGGGTCGCGCCGAGCTCGGTCGCCGCCGCCAGCGCAGCCTCGTCGACGTCGCCCATCACCTCGAGCACGGGCGCGGCCTGGCGCCACGGCAGCGCCTGGACGATCGACTGGACCGCCCGGACTGCGCCGGTCGTGTCGTACCGGCCGTGCACGCACAGGCCGTACGCCTTGCGTGCGCCGGCCGCCGGTGCCCCCTGGCCGTCGTCGCCGAGGGCGCCCCCGATCTGGAGGAAGGTGGAGTCGAAGAAGTGCTTGAGCGCCCCCGACATGTAGCCGAAGTTGGCGGGGGTCAGCAGGACGATCCCGTCGGCGTTCAGCACGTCGTCGGCCGTGGCCTCCAGCGCTGCCGCGACGTGCACCTCGACGTCGGACAGGGCCTCGTCGCCGGCACCGGCGAGCACCGCGTCGGTGAGGGCGCGTACGGCGGCGGTGGGCGAGTGGTGCACCACGAGCAGTCGAGGCATGGTTCGAGCCTAGGTGACCCGTATGAGGGATGTCCCCGCGCATCCCTTGGGGTCGGACCGGACCGGGCGTACGGTCGAAGGATGGCCTTCGACATGGCAGGAGGGGCGTACGACCGGTTCATGGGTCGCTACTCCACGCCGCTCGGCGTCCGGCTGTCCGACTGGGTGGGCGTCGTGGCCGGCGAGCGGGCGCTCGACGTGGGGTGCGGCACGGGCGCCTGGACAAAGGATCTGGTGCGCCGGCTCGGGGCGGAGCGGGTGAGCGCCGTCGATCCGTCCGCGTCGTTCGTGCAGGCGTGCCGCGAGCATCTGCCCGGACTGGACGTGCGTCTGGGGGTGGCTGGCGCGCTCCCGTTCGAGGACCAGGCGTTCGACCTCACCGGCGCCAACCTCGTGGCCCACTTCATGCCGGATCCCGTCGCGGGCGTCCGGGAGATGGCCCGGGTGACGCGTCCCGGCTGCTGGGTCGCCGCGACCGTGTGGGACCTGGCGGGTCGGCGTGCCCCGATGGCTCCGATCTGGCGCGGTCTGTCGGCCCTGGGACCGGCGCGGGACGAGGAGCCGGGCAGTGGGGCCGGCGCCCCGGGCGGGTTGGTCAGGATCTTCACCGCCGCCGGCCTCGAGCAGGTGGAGGAGGCGGAGCTCGCGGTGACCGTCGTCCACCCGAGCTTCGAGGAGTGGTGGGAGCCGCACCTGCACGGCGTGGGGCCGGTGGGGGAGACGATCGCCGCGCTCGACCCGGCCGAGCGGGTACGGCTCGAGAGGGCCTGTCGCGACCTGCTGGGGGACGGACCGTTCGAGATCACCGCGGTGGCCTTCGCCGCCCGTGGGCGCGCCTCCTGACGGGACCGGTACCTCCACCTGCGCCGGGCCGCGCTACCATGAGGGAGTCATGATGCGCGTTCTTCTCCTTCGCTGCCGCAACGAGGCCTGATCCAGCCGGCCCCCTCGTTGCGGAGTGCGCGTGTGCGCCCGGCGATCAGAACCGCCACAGCAGCGAGGATTCCATGACCAACCTGAGCAACACCGCCAACAACCAGCAGCCCAGCCCCATGCCGTTCGGGCGCTACGAGGCCTTCGTCCCGGTGGACCTGCCGGACCGCACGTGGCCCACGAAGAAGATCACCCACGCACCGCGGTGGCTCTCCACCGACCTGCGCGACGGCAACCAGGCGCTGATCGACCCGATGACGCCGGCCCGCAAGCTGAAGATGTTCGAGCTGCTGGTGGCCATGGGCTACAAGGAGATCGAGGTCGGTTTCCCCAGCGCGAGCCAGACGGACTTCGACTTCGTCCGTGCGCTGATCGAGGAGGACCGCGTCCCCGACGACGTCCAGATCTCGGTCCTGACCCAGGCCCGCGAGGACCTGATCGAGCGGACCGCGGAGTCCCTGGCGGGCGCCGCCCGGGCCACGATCCACATGTACAACGCGACCGCGCCGCTGTTCCAGCGCGTCGTCTTCGGCGTCACCCCCGACGAGTGCATCGACATCGCCACCCGGGGCACCGAGATGGTGATGAAGTACGCCGAGAAGCACCTGGCCCCGATCGTCGGGACCGAGGACTTCGGCTACCAGTACAGCCCGGAGATCTTCACCCAGTCCGACACCGACTTCGCCCTGGCCGTGTGCGAGGCCGTCTCGGACGTGTGGCAGCCCGAGGCCGGCCGCGAGATCATCCTCAACCTGCCGGCGACCGTCGAGATGTCGACGCCCAACACCTACGCCGACCAGATCGAGTACTTCGGTCGCGGGCTGACCCGCCGCGAGCACTCGGCGATCAGCCTGCACCCGCACAACGACCGCGGGACCGCCGTGGCCGCCACCGAGCTGGGCCTGATGGCCGGTGCCGACCGCGTCGAGGGCTGCCTGTTCGGTCACGGCGAGCGCACCGGCAACGTGGACCTGGTCACCCTGGGCATGAACCTGTTCAGCCAGGGCATCGACCCGCAGGTCGACTTCTCCGACATCGACGAGGTGCGCCGCACGGTCGAGTACTGCACCGGCCTGCCCGTGCACCCGCGCCACCCGTACGCCGGCGACCTGGTCTACACGGCCTTCTCCGGCTCCCACCAGGACGCGATCAAGAAGGGCCTGGAGGACCTGGAGCGTCGGGCCACCGAGCGTGGCATCTCGGTCCGCGACATCGAGTGGGAGGCGCCGTACCTGCCGATCGACCCCAAGGACGTCGGTCGTTCGTACGAGGCCGTGATC
>NZ_JBJEHY010000219.1:0-5969 GCF_051876515.1 Nocardioides sp.
AAGAAGCTGAGCCGCAGGACGACGCCGACCCGCAGGACGACGATGAGCCCTCGGTCGATCCCGTGGTGGCGGCGGCAGAACCCGAGGCCGACGCTGAGCCCGAGGCCGACGCTGAGCCCGAGGCTGACGAGGAGGCCGATGCGCAGCCTCCGGCCGACGCTGAGCCCGCCGACGCTGAGCCCGCCGACGCTGAGCCCGCCGACGCTGAGCCCAGCGACGACGGGGGAGCCACGGGACGCGACCGCCTCCTGAACGCGCTGCGTCACCCCAAGAAGTCGCAGGTCGTGGTCGCCGTGCTGCTCTGCGCGCTCGGGTTCGCCTCCGCAATCCAGGTGCGCGACACCTCCGGGGAGCAGTCGTACGAGGGTCTGCGTGAGAGCGAGCTGATCGAGGTGCTCGACGGCCTCACCGGCACCGCCGAGCGGGCCCGCGACGAGATCGAGCGTCTCGAGCAGACCCAGAACCGGCTCAGCTCGGAGAGCTCGGCCAAGCAGGCGGCGCTCGAGGAGGCCCAGCAGCGGGCGCGGACCCTCAACATCATGGCCGGGCTCGTGAAGGTGACGGGCCCCGGCCTGCGGATCACCATCACACCCGGCGCCAACTCGGTGAGTGTCGGCTCCTTGCTGGACGTGGTCCAGGAGCTCCGCACCGCGGGCGCCGAGGCGATCGAGTTCAACGACCAGGTGCGTCTGGTCGCGCAGAGCAACTTCAACAGCAGCAACGGTGTCATCACGCTCGACGGCCAGGAGCTCTCGGCCCCGTACGTCATCGAGGTGATCGGGGACCCGCACGTCCTCAAGACCGGCATCACCTTCGCGGAGGGGCCCATCGAGGTGCTGCAGCTGCGCGACGGCGCGACCGTGAACCTCGAGCAGCTCGACTCCGTCGACATCGAGAGCGTCCACGACCCGGTCAAGGTGGAGCACTCCACTCCCGACAACGACGAGTAGGCTTCGGGCGCGGCTCCGGCACGCGCACCCCCGAACACCTACCCAGGGAGCAAGACGTGTTTCCAGAAGACCTGAAGTACACCGCTGAGCACGAGTGGGTGCGCGTACCCGGTGAGGCCGAGGGCTCGGTCCGGGTCGGCATCACCGACTTCGCCCAGGACGCCCTGGGCGACATCGTGTACGTCTCCCTCCCGCAGGTGGGCGACACCGTCACGGCCGGCGAGTCGTGCGGCGAGCTCGAGTCCACCAAGTCCGTGAGCGACGTGTACGCGCCCCTCGACGGCACCGTCGCCGCGGTGAACGACGCCCTCGACGCCACCCCCGAGCTGGTCAACAGCGACCCGTACGCCGGGGGTTGGCTCTTCGAGCTCGTTCCCGCCGACGCGGGCGCGGTTGAGGGCCTGCTCGACGCGGCCGCCTACCAGGCGGGCCTGGAGTCCTGAGACCGTTCGGCGCGGACCGGCGTGATTCGTTCATCGCTGGTCTGCGCCGACCGGTGGGCTGATAGGTTCGGAACCATCAGGCTCAACTCTCGGGTGAGAGTTGTCGCGACGACCAGGAAGGGGTCCGCCCATGCCGTTCTGCACCGCTTGCGGGAATCAGAACCCGGACGACGCCCGGTTCTGCGCCCAGTGCGGTACCCGACTGCTCTCGGTCGCGGAGCCCTCGCCCGTCGAGACCACCAGCACCATCACGTTCGGTGCTCCCGAGCGGGTGGACACCTCCGACCGGCAGCTCAACCCGGTCGACGCCGCCGCCGTGGACGGCCTGCCCGAGGGCCACGCCCTCCTGGTCGTGCAGCGCGGTCCCAGCGCCGGCAGCCGGTTCCTCCTCGACCAGGACGTGGTGGGGGCCGGTCGCCACCCCGACAGTGAGATCTTCCTCGACGACGTGACCGTCTCCCGCCGTCACGCGGAGTTCCGCCGCGACGGCGCCGCCTTCACCGTGAGCGACACCGGCAGCCTCAACGGGACGTACGTCAACCGCGACCGCATCGACCAGGTGGTCCTCTCCGACGGCGACGAGGTCCAGATCGGCAAGTACCGTCTGGTCTTCTTCTCCGGGCACGAGGACCACTGATCCGTGGTCCCCTCGACGGGCGCGTCGACGGCCCCGGAGCCGTCGCGCGCACTGATGAACATCGGCCAGGTCCTCGACCTGTTGCGCGTCGACCACCCCGGGGTCACCATCCCGAAGATCCGGTTCTGGGAGGCTGAGGGTCTCGTCACGCCCGAGCGCACGCCCGCCGGCTACCGCAAGTTCTCGTCGGCGGACGTCGAGCGGTTGCGGTACGTGCTGCGCATGCAGCGCGACCACTACCTGCCCCTCAAGGTGATCCGCGAGCACCTCGACGCGATGGACCGCGGGCTCGAGCCGCCGCCCATCGACTCGGTCGTGCCGACGGTCCCCAAGGTCTCGCTCGCGGCCGACGGGGTTCCCTCTGCCGACTCGTTCCGCCGGACCAGCGACGTACGCCTCTCGCGACGCGAGCTGGTCAAGATCGCGGGCATCAGCGAGGAGCTCTTCGCCGAGCTCGAGGCGTACGGTCTCGTCTCGCCGCGCCAGGGCACCACGACGTACGACCCCGACGCGCTGCTGGTGGCGCAGACTGCCCACGAGCTGGCCGAGTTCGGCATCGAGCCACGTCACCTGCGCGCGTTCAAGACGGCCGCCGACCGCGAGGTGGGACTCGTCCAGCAGGCCGTCGCGCCGCTGGCCCGCTCCCGTGACGCGGCCGCCCAGGGGAGGGCGGACGACGCCATGGGGGAGATCGCCGCACTCTCGATGCGCCTGCACGCCACGCTCGTCAAGGTGGGACTGCAGCGCTCCTGAGGCTGGTGTGTCGGACCCGGCCCCGGCTCACGCGGTGGGCGGGTCACGCCCTCGGAGTAGGGTGAAGGCGTGCGAGAACTTGACGTGGTGGGTGTACGGGTCGAGATGCCCTCGAACCAGCCGATCGTGCTGCTGCGCGAGAGCTCGGGCGAGCGCTACCTGCCGATCTGGATCGGCGCCGTCGAGGCGACCGCCATCGCGTTCGCCCAGCAGGGCGTCGTGCCGCCCCGCCCGCTGACCCACGACCTGTTCAAGGACGTCCTCGAGGCCACCGGCCAGCAGCTGGACGAGGTGCGGATCGTCGACGTCAAGGACGGCATCTTCTACGCCCAGCTCGTCTTCACCTCCGGCGCCGAGGTCAGCGCCCGACCCTCCGACTCGATCGCGCTGGCCCTGCGCACGGGCACGCGCATCGTGTGCGCCGAGGAGGTGCTGGCCGACGCGGGACTGGCCGTACCGGCCGAGCAGGAGGACGAGGTGGAGAAGTTCCGCGAGTTCCTGGACCACGTCACGCCCGAGGACTTCGAGTCACACTGACTTCACAGGAAACAGTGAGTGTCAAGTTGAGGTTGAGGGTTGTGGCGCCCTGCGTGTCGCATTGACCGACCTGCCCGTCGGACGTACTTTGAACCGTCTCTGTTGTAACTCCACTGTTGTGATTGGGCCGCCGGTGTCGGTGGGCGACGCGACTTCTTCCCCCTTCGGGAGTTACGCTCAACGGAGTAGGACCTGGAGGGTCGCGTGGCAGTGAACGAGAACGAGAAGGACCCAGGGCTCAGAGCCCAGATCGAAGCCGCAGGGCGCGCTGACGAGCAGGGCCTGCTCTTCACCGACGACGTTTCGCCGCTGCCCAGTGACACCGGCTACCGCGGTCCCACCGCGTGCAACGCCGCCGGCATCACCTACCGCCAGCTCGACTATTGGGCCCGTACCGGCCTCGTCGAGCCGAGCGTGCGGGGTGCCGCCGGGTCCGGGTCGCAGCGGCTGTACTCGTTCCGCGACATCTTGCTGCTCAAGGTCGTCAAGCGTCTCCTCGACGCCGGCATCTCGCTCCAGCAGATCCGCAGTGCCGTGGCCCACCTGCGTGAGCGCGGCACCGACGACCTGACGCGCGTGACCTTGATGAGCGACGGCGCCAGCGTGTACGAGTGCACGAGCAACGACGAGGTCATCGACCTGCTCCAGGGCGGGCAGGGCGTCTTCGGCATCGCCATCGGTGGAGTCTGGCGCGAGATCGAGGGCACGCTCGCCGAGCTGCCCAGCGAACGCACCGCCGCGGAGCCGGGTGCTCCGGTGGCCGGTGACGAGCTCGCGGCGCGTCGCGCGCGCCGTACGGCTGGCTGAGGCTCCAGCCACCCACTCTCCTGACAGGCACGCCACCTGGTCCACGACCGGGCGGCGTGCCTGTTCGTGTACCCGGGTGTGTCTAGACTGGTGCCGCTGACGATCCCGCGCGGGAGAGTCTTCGCGTGCGCCGTGGCGTGCGTGGAAGCGCCGAAGGGGCAATTCCTCCCCGGAACCTCTCAGGCACCAGGACCGCGTGGAGCAGGCACCTCTGAAGGGCACCGGCGCGACAGAGGGGGAGGGTCCGACCTTGTCAGGAGCCTCCGTGACCGACCCGTCGCACCACTCGCCGTTCGTCCGCCGCCACATCGGCCCCCGCGAGGACGACGTCGCCCACATGCTCGCGGCCGTGGGCCACGCGTCGCTGGACGCGCTCATGGACGCCGCCCTCCCGGCCGCCATCAGGGCCAAGGGCGTCGACGAGCTCCCGGCTGCGGCGAGCGAGCCGGCGGTGGCCAAGGAGCTGCGGCGGCTCGCGGGGCTGAACCTGCCCGCGGAGTCGATGATCGGCCTCGGCTACCACGGCACCGTGACGCCGCCGGTGGTCCGACGCAACGTGCTCGAGGACCCGAGCTGGTACACGGCCTACACGCCGTACCAGCCGGAGATCTCCCAGGGGCGCCTCGAGGCCCTGCTGAACTTCCAGACGGTCATCGCCGACCTGACTGGGCTCCCGACCGCGAACGCCTCCCTGCTCGACGAGGGGACCGCGGCCGCCGAGGCGATGACCCTGGTCCGACGGGCCAACCGCAAGGCGTCCGGCCCGTTCGTGGTGGACGCCGACGCACTGCCCCAGACGATCGACGTGGTCCGCACCCGCGCCGAGGCCATGGGCATCGACGTGGTCGTGGCGGATCTCGCCGACGGACTGCCAGAGGGCGAGCTCTGCGGCGTCCTGGTGCAGTACCCCGGCGCCGGTGGCCGGGTGCTCGACCCGCGTCCGGTGATCGAGGCGGCGCACGAGCGTGGCGCGCTCGCTGTCGTTGCGGCCGACCTGCTCGGTCTGGTCCTGCTGGAGGCGCCCGGTCTCCTGGGTGCCGACGTCGTCATCGGGTCCTCGCAGCGTTTCGGCGTGCCCCTGTTCTACGGTGGGCCGCACGCGGGGTACATGTCGGTGCGCGACGGCCTGGAGCGCCACCTGCCGGGCCGCCTCGTCGGCGTCTCGCAGGATGCCGAGGGGCGCCCGGCGTACCGTCTGGCCCTGCAGACCCGCGAGCAGCACATCCGTCGTGACAAGGCGACCTCCAACATCTGCACGGCTCAGGTCCTGCTGGCCGTCGTCGCCTCCATGTACGCCGTGTACCACGGCCCTGCGGGTCTGCGGGAGATCGCGCAGCGCACCCACGACTTCGCAGCCCAGATCGCCGCACAGCTGCGGGCGGCCGGGTTCGAGGTGGTCAACGAGACGTTCTTCGACACCCTGACCGTGCGGGTGCCGCAGGGTGCTGCGGACGTCGTCGAGCAGGCACGCCGCCAGGGCCTGCACCTGCGGCTCGTGGACGCCGACCACGTCGGCCTCTCCACCTCGCAGACCACCACCGCCGGCACGGTCCTGGCGCTCCTGCGTGCCTTCGGTGTCGTGATCGACGACGACCTCGCGGCGCCGACGGGCCTTCCCGGGACACTGGCGCGTCGCAGCGACTACCTGACGCACGAGGTGTTCAACACCCACCACTCCGAGACGCAGATGCTGCGCTACCTGCGCAAGCTGTCCGGCCGCGACTACGCGTTGGACCGCGGCATGATCCCGCCGGGCTCGTGCACGATGAAGCTCAACGCGACCACGGAGATGGAGCCGATCAGCCTGCCCGCCTACGCCGACCTGCCCCCCTTCGCGCCGGC
>NZ_JBJEHY010000220.1:0-5844 GCF_051876515.1 Nocardioides sp.
TTCTTCGAGGAGCAGTTCGACTTCCCGTACCCGTTCGGCAAGTACGACCAGCTCTACGTGCCGGAGTACAACATGGGCGCGATGGAGAACGCCGGCGCGGTGACCCTGCGCGACGAGTACCTCCCCCGTTCGCGCCAGCCCCGCTCGTTCTACGAGTTCCGCACCTCGGTGATCACCCACGAGATGGCGCACATGTGGTTCGGCAACCTGGTCACCATGCGCTGGTGGGACGACCTGTGGCTCAACGAGTCGTTCGCCGAGTGGGCCTGCTACTGGTGCGAGGCCGAGGCCACCGAGTTCACCGACGCGTGGACCGGCTTCGCCAACGCCCGCAAGCAGACCGGCTACCGCGCCGACCAGCTGCCCTCCACGCACCCCATCGCGGCCGACAACGTCGACCTCGAGGCCGTCGAGGTCAACTTCGACATGATCACGTACGCCAAGGGCGCCTCGGTGCTCAAGCAGCTCGTCGCCTGGGTGGGCCTGGAGCCCTTCCTGGCCGGCCTGCGCCAGTACTTCAAGGACCACGCGTTCGACAACGCGACCTTCGACGACCTGCTGGCCGCGCTCGAGAAGTCCTCGGGCCGCGAGCTCAAGGGCTGGGCGGCCGAGTGGCTGCAGACCGCGGGCGTCAACACGCTCCGTCCTGAGTTCTCTCTCGACGAGGCGGGCAACTACTCGTCCTTCAGCGTCGAGCAGAGCGCCCACCCGGACTGGCCGACGCTGCGTCGCCACCGCCTCGGCATCGGCCTCTACGACGCCGTCACCGCCGAGGACGGCACCGAGAAGCTGGTCCGCCGCGACTACCTCGAGGTCGACGTCGAGGGCGCCTCCACCGCCGTCGAGGCGCTGGTCGGCGTCCAGCAGCCCGCGCTGCTGCTGCTCAACGACGAGGACCACGCGTACGCGAAGATCCGCCTCGACGACCGGTCGCTGGCGACCGTCGTGGCGGGCCTGTCCAAGCTGGAGGACTCGCTCCCCCGCGCCCTGGTGTGGGGTGCGGCCTGGGACATGACCCGGGACGCCGAGATGGCCTCGCGCGACTTCGTCCGCCTGGTGCTGGCCAACATCGGCTCCGAGACCGACGCCTGGGGCGTCACCCGGATCCCGGCCATGGCGGCGACCGCCGTCAACTACTACTCCGACCCCGCGAGCCGCGACTCGCTCAAGCAGGAGTGGGAGTCGGGCCTGCGTCGACTGATCGACGGCGCCGAGCCGGGCAGCGACCACCAGCTCACCTTCGTGCGCCAGTGGGCCGCGACCGCGCGCAGCGAGGCCGGTCTCGACGAGGTGGCCGGTCTGCTGGACGGCACGGTCACCTTCGACGGTCTCGCCGTCGACCAGGAGATGCGCTGGGGCCTGCTGACCGCGCTGGCCGCCAAGGGCCGCGTCGGCGCCGCTGAGATCGACGCCGAGCTGGCCCGGGACAACACCATCTCCGGCCAGGAGCAGGCGGCCGCTGCCCGCGTCGCCCAGCCCACCGTGGAGGCGAAGGAGGCTGGCTGGAAGGCCGTCCTCGACCCGGAGACCCCCAACGAGACGGCACGCGAGACCGTCTTCTCGATGCACCGCTTCGGGCAGGAGGACGTCACCGCCGGCTACGTCGCCAAGTACCTCGACGCCGCCGAGCACGTCATGGACACCCTCGGGTTCCACAAGGGCTCCACCGTCCTGGAGTACGGCTTCCCCAAGCAGCTCGGCGACAGCGAGGTGCTCGCACACCTCGACACCTGGCTGGCGACCTCCCCGGCGCCCAAGAGCGCCAAGCGGTACGTCACCGAGGCCCGCGCGGACCTGGCCCGCGCCCTGGACGCCCAGGCGCGCGACGCGGTCTGATCCGGACCGGTACGGCGAAGGCCCCCTGCACCGCGAGGTGCAGGGGGCCTTCGTACGTCGTGGGTGCTGGTCTCAGCTGCGGCGGGCGTGCTCGGCGAGCAGGTCGATCCCCCGCACCAGACCGGTCGCGTAGTTGCCGTGCGAGAGGTCGTCAGCCATGGCCCTGACCGCGAGCTCGACCTCGGCGTCGGAGATGTTGCGCCGGACCTCGCCCCCGGTGACCACCTCGATGGCGCGGGCGGTCGGGTCGACCATGATCAGGACGCTGCGGGACGGTGCGACCAGACGGTTGTGCAGCTGCGTCGCGAACGGACGGGACTCCGTCCCCTCGACCGGGCCGAGGTAGACGGAGAACTCGAAGCGGGAGGTCTGCTCGGCGCGACGGATGGCCGCGTCCAGGACCAGGCGCTCCTGTGCGGAGAGCAGGTCAGAACTGGCCACTTGCTCCACCCGCGTGGGACTCGGCGCCGTCGGGGGCCGGAAGCTCCTCGGTGCCCTGACGCGGGCCGCCGATCCACTCGCCCTCGGCCGGCTGCTGGGCCGCGAGGACCTTCTCGCCGCGCGCGAGCGCGGGTGCGGCGGCGATGAGCGCCACCACGACGAAGAGGATGAGCGGGCCGCCCGCGAGGATGAAGAGGTAGTGCAGCGGGTCCACCTTGGCGGGGTCGCTCCAGCCCTCGGGGACGCCGGCGTGGGCCGGGGCCGCCATCAGCGCGACGGCGGGAACGGTCAGCAGGGCGAAGGAGCGCGCAGCACGGCGCACGAGCATGGCAGGCCTCTCGAGCGGGGTCACAGAAGAAGGATAGCCCGGAGCGGGCCGAAGCCATGCCCCGGTGTCCGTTGTCAGCTCCTCCACCTCGCCGCCGTGCCGGGGCGGGGCTGTGACCCCGGCCCGTCCACGGATCCGGTGCCGCTCCTTGGAGCCGGTTGGCAATACTGGCGCCCATGCCTTTCCTGTCTCTGTCCGGCTCCTGCGACGAGGGCGCCAACGTCTGCGAGTGGACGCTCGAGGCGACGGGCAACCAGCAGCTCGCCAACCTGGCCGACTGGCTGGTCGGCAAACCGCTGGCGCTGGCCGGTCTGGCCCTCTTCGGCCTCGTCGTGCGGTGGCTGCTGCACAAGCTGATCGACAGGATCGTCAGCAGCGCGGAGACGCCGATGTCCGAGCGGATGGCGCGCGGCACCGTCGCGGAGAAGCTGGGCGGCAAGTTTCCCGACTCCCCCGGCGGCACCCGGCGGGTGCAGCGCGCCCAGACGATCGGGTCGCTGTTGAAGTCCATCGTCTCGGGCGTCGTGGCCGCGATCGTGCTGACCATGATGCTCAGCGAGCTCGGGGCCAACATCGGTCCGATCATCGCCTCGGCCGGCATCCTGGGCGTGGCCCTCGGCTTCGGCGCCCAGAGCCTCGTCAAGGACTTCCTGTCGGGCATCTTCATGATCTTCGAAGACCAGTACGGCGTCGGCGACATGGTCGACCTGGGCACCACGTCCGGCACGGTGGAGGCGGTCTCGCTGCGGGTGACGCGGCTGCGCGACGTCAACGGCACGGTCTGGTACGTCCGCAACGGCGAGATCCTGCGCGTGGGCAACAAGAGCCAGAACTGGGCGCGTACCGTCCTGGACGTCTCGGTCCCCTTCGGCGAGGACCTGGTCAAGGTGCGCCGGGTGCTGGGTGAGGTCGCCGGCGACCTGTGGCGCGACGACGACTGGTCCGGGCTCGTGATCGAGCAGCCGGAGGTCCTGGGCGTCCAGGCGTTCGACAGCAACGGCGTCGTCGTACGGGTGACGATGAAGACGGCGCCGTCGGAGCAGTTCCGCATCGGCCGCGCACTCCGCGAACGCGTGATCGCGCGCTTCGACCACGAGGGCATCGAGATGTTCACCACACCGCGCGTCTCGGCGGCAGCGGCCGACGACGGCGAGGGCCCGGTCCCCCACGAGGAGTGAGTGACGGCCCGCCCCGTTCAAGGACGGGCCGTCGTCGGGTGGTGGCTGTGGTCAGGCGAGCGCGGCGTCCAGCGTGATGGTGGTGCCGGCGAGCGCCTGCGAGACGGGGCACCCCTCCTTCGCCGCGGTGGCGAGCTGGACGAACGTGTCGTTGTCGATGCCCTCGACGACGCCGCGCACCGTCAGCTTGATGCCGGTGATGCCGGTGCCGGGGGTGAACTCGACGTCGGCGGTGGTGGTCAGCGAGGTGGCCGGGGTGTCGTTCTTGGCGAGGCCGTTGGAGAAGGCCATCGAGAAGCACGACGAGTGCGCGGCGGCGATCAGCTCCTCGGGGCTGGTCCTGCCGTTGGCCTCCTCGGCGCGCGAGGGCCAGCTGACGTCGTACGTGCCAAGACCGGAGGACTCCAGGGTCACCTTGCCGGCGCCCTCGAACAGCGTGCCTTCCCAGATGGTGGTTGCCTTGCGGGTGGTGGGCATGGGTGCTCCTCGGTGAGATCGGACGGGTCGGCTACGAGTCTTCCACGCCCGCCTGACCGGGCCCACCAGTCGATCGGCACAATGGGGACGTGAGCACGTTCTACGAGGAGATCGGCGGCGAGGCGACGATCCGCGCCGTCGTCCACCACTTCTACGCAGGTGTGGCCACCGACCCGCTGCTGCGCCCCATGTACCCCGAGGAGGACCTCGGTCCCGCCGAGGAGCGGTTCGTGCTGTTCCTCATGCAGTACTGGGGCGGGCCCACGACGTACTCCGACGAGCGCGGCCACCCGCGGCTGCGGATGCGGCACGCACCGTTCGCCGTGACCCCGGCGGCGGCGGGGCGCTGGCTGCACCACTTCCGGGCGGGGCTCGACGCCGTCGACCTGACGCCCGAGCAGGACGCCCAGTTCTGGGACTACGTGACCCACGCCGCCCAGTTCATGGTCAACTCGCCGGAGTGACCCGCTCCGGCCCGAGGATCTCCCCCAGCGCCTCGCGGTAGTTGGACGGGATCTCGACGGGACGCCCCGTCTCCGCGGAGACCGCCACGCCGACGACCTGACCGCGGGCGAGCACACGGTCGCCGTCCAGCATGAGGCTGTCGTAGACCATCGACGTGCGCCCGACCCGGCTCACCCAGCTCGGGCAGGCGTACGGCTCGGACCGGTAGGTGGCCTGGCCGAGGTAGTCGATGCGGGTGCGGGCGACCACCAGGTGCAGTCCCCGGGCGTGCAGCCCGGCACCCAGCTCACGCATCAGCTTGATCCGGCTCTCCTGGAAGTACTCGAAGTACTTCACGTTGTTGACGTGGTTGTAGCCGTCGACGTCGGAGAAGCGGACCGCCACCTCGTAGTCCGTGCCCGGCATGGCGACCAGCGGGTCGGCCGGCAGGGCCTCCAGCGTCTCGCCGGGCTCCAGCAGCGTGCTGAGCGCCGCGCGCTCGTCGGCGTCGAGACGCCTCGGACGCTGGCTCGTGAAGTCGAACGGCGCCAGGACCGAACGGGCGCGGACGTGCACGTCCCGCTCGCCGGCGTCGGTGAGCGAGAAGATCTCGTAGTCGACCGTGAACGAGGCGGCCCGGATCTCGGAGATCCAGCACTCGACCGCGACGGGCGCGAACCCGAAGTGGAGGGAGGACTGGTACGACACCTCGTGCCGCACCACGATGATGCCGGTGGCCGGGTCGGCCGACCGGGTGCTCGGGGCGTGCGTACGGAGCAGGTCGACGCGCGCCTCCTGCAGGTAGTCGGCGTACAGGACGTTGTTGACGTGACCGAGCAGGTCCTGGTCGGCCCATCGGAGCTGGCAGTGGTAGAGGTGGCGCACCGGCTGATCGTCCCATCCCCCGTGGCCACCGGCCGCTCCGCCCGTCCCGCACGGTCATGAGCAACCCCACACTGGAACGCGTTCCACCTCCGAGTGGGTGGGACTATCGTGAGCCAGAAGTGCGCCAGCCAGTCAGGCTGACCTCACACGTCGTCCCCTCAGAACCGGAGTCTCCATGCCCGAGGCAGTGATCGTTTCCGCAGCCCGTTCCCCCATCGGCCGCGCCTTCAAGGGGTCGTTGAAGGACATGCGTCC
>NZ_JBJEHY010000221.1:0-5808 GCF_051876515.1 Nocardioides sp.
GTCCTTCCTGCCGGGGCGCGAGCCGCTGGGCGACCTGCCCGTCACCACACTGGTCACGGTCTGATCCGCGCCAAGTGCCTTGAGCCGTACCCGTCCTCACTAGACTGTGGCAATGGCCGACCAGCGCACCCCTCAGCCTCGTGATCGCGGCGCCTCCGGGCCGTCGACACCGCGCAGCATGCGGGCGCGCCTGGCTCGGATAGGGACGCGGCCGACTTCGGCGAACCCGGTCCTGGAGCCCCTGTTCCGGGCCGTGCGGGCCAACCACCCCAAGGCCGACCTGGCCCTGCTCGAGCGCGCGTACCTGCTGGCCGAGAAGCACCACACCGGCCAGATGCGCAAGAGCGGCGACCCGTACATCACCCACCCCCTCGCGGTGACCACGATCCTTGCCGACATCGGCATGACGGAGTCGACGCTGGTGGCGGCCCTGCTGCACGACACGGTCGAGGACACCCCGTACACGCTCGACGAGCTGCGGCGCGACTTCGGCGACGAGGTGGCCCTGCTCGTCGACGGTGTCACCAAGCTCGACAAGGTGCAGTACGGCGACTCGGCGCAGGCCGAGACGATCCGCAAGATGATCGTCGCGATGTCCAAGGACATCCGGGTCCTGGTCATCAAGCTCGCCGACCGCCTGCACAACATGCGTACCCTGCGCTACCTCAAGGCTGAGACGCAGGAACGCAAGGCCCGCGAGACGCTCGACATCTACGCGCCGCTGGCCCACCGCCTCGGCATGAACACGCTCAAGTGGGAGCTCGAGGACCTGGCGTTCGCCACCCTGCACCCCAAGATCTACGACGAGATCGTGCGGATGGTCGCCGAGCGTGCCCCCTCCCGGGACAAGTTCCTCGCCGAGGTCATCGAGCAGGTCACCGCCGACCTCAAGGAGGGGCGGATCAAGGCCAAGGTCACCGGCCGACCCAAGCACTACTACTCGATCTACCAGAAGATGATCGTGGGCGGGCGGGACTTCTCCGACATCTACGACCTCGTCGGCATCCGCATCCTCGTCGAGGAGGACCGGGAGTGCTACTCGGTCCTCGGCGTCATCCACTCCCGGTGGAACCCGGTCCTGGGTCGCTTCAAGGACTACGTCGCGATGCCGAAGTTCAACATGTACCAGTCCCTGCACACCACCGTGATCGGCCCGCAGGGCAAGCCGGTGGAGATGCAGATCCGCACCTTCGCCATGCACCGGCGTGCCGAGTACGGCGTCGCGGCCCACTGGAAGTACAAGGAGGCCAGCCGAGCCGGCGAGGACACCGACCGTCTGGCCGACGGCGACGACATGGTGTGGCTGCGCCAGCTGATGGACTGGCAGAGCGAGGTCGAGGACCCGGGCGAGTTCCTCGAGTCGCTGCGCTTCGAGATGAACCGCGCCGAGGTGTACGTCTTCACCCCGCGCGGCGACGTCATCGCACTGCCGGTCGACGCCAGCCCTGTCGACTTCGCGTACGCCGTGCACACCGAGGTCGGGCACCACACGATCGGTGCCCGGGTCAACGGGCGTCTGGTGCCGCTGGAGTCGACCCTCGAGAACGGCGACGTCGTGGAGGTCTTCACCTCCAAGGCGCCCACGGCCGGGCCGTCGCGCGACTGGCTGAACTTCGTGAAGTCGCCGCGGGCGAAGTCCAAGATCCGCCAGTGGTTCACCAAGGAGCGCCGTGAGGAGGCGATCGAGCGCGGCAAGGACCAGATCGCCAAGCTCATGCGCAAGGAGGGGCTGCCCCTCAAACGGCTCATGACCCACGAGACGCTCCAGCAGGTCGCCGAGCACTTCCACCACCTCGACGTGTCCGCGTTGTACGCGGCGGTGGGGGAGAGCAACCTCAGCGCCCAGGCCGTGGTGCGGCGCGTCATCGACATCCACGGCGGCCTCCAGGGCGCCGCCGAGGACCTCGCCGAGGGCGTCACCATCACCGGACGCCAGTCGCGCTCGAAGGCACCGCAGGCCGGCGACGCCGGCGTCGTCGTCAAGGGCGTCGCCGACGTGTGGGTCAAGCTCGCCAAGTGTTGTACGCCCGTGCCGGGAGACCCGATCATTGGGTTCGTGACCAAGGGCGGCGGCGTCTCGGTTCACCGTACGGACTGCACGAACGCGGCCAACCTCGAGCAGCAGTCCGAGCGGCTGGTCGAGATCGAGTGGGCCCCGACGTCGGAGTCGACCTTCCTGGTCAACATCCAGGTGGAGGCGCTGGACCGGGCGCGCCTGCTGTCGGACATCACGATGGCCCTCTCGGACGCCCACGTGAACATTCTCAGCGCCACCCTGTCCACGACACGCGACCGTGTGGCCCGCTCCCGGTTCACCTTCGAGATGGCCGACGCCTCGCACCTCGACACGGTGCTGCGCTCGGTCCGGGCCGTCCAGGGCGTCTTCGACGCCTACCGCGTCACCGCCTGAGGGAGGCTGTCGGAGTTCCCAACAACAGCAACCCGCGGGCCCCCGTACGCACGACTGGTGCCGCCCCACGGGGGGACGGCACCAGTGCGGTGTGGTGGGCCGGTTGGCTCAGCCGCCGAACTCGGCGGAGGTGCGGCGGGCCATCTCCAGGAACGCCTGCTTGCTGGCCAGGGACTCCTCGAGGTCCTTCACCTTGCGGGCGTCGCCGGCGGCGCGGGCCTTCTCGAGCTTGACCTCCTCCTCGGCGACACCGGCCTCCAGCTTGGTGACCATGTCGTTGGCGCGGGCCGACTTCTCGGGGTCGCTGCGGCGCCACTGGTCGGCCTCGACGGAGCGGATGGCCTGCTCGACCTTGCGCATGCGGCCCTCGAGGTCGCGCATCCGGTCGCGCGGCACCTTGCCGGCGGCGTCCCAGCGCTCCGCGATCTCGCGGAACGTACGGCGCACGCCGTCAAGGTCGGCGTCAGCCCCCTCGAGGGCCGGCAGCAGGGCCTCGGCCTCGACGAGGAGCGCGTCCTTGACCTCGGCGTTGGCCGCGAACTCGCGGTCGAGCTCGGCGTTGGCGGCGTCGCGGGCCCCGAAGAAGGTGTCCTGGGCGGCGCGGAACCGCTGCCAGAGCTGGTCGTCGACCTCGCGCGGCGCGGGCCCGGCGGCCTTCCAGTCGCGCATCAGGTCGCGGTAGCGCCCGGCGGTCGCACCCCAGTCGTCGGAGCCGGAGATAGACTCGGCCTCGGCGACCAGGCGCTCCTTGATCACGCGTGCACCGTCGCGACGCTGGTGCTCCTCGGCGAAGTGCGACTTGCGGCGGCGGGTGTACGCGGTGCGCGCGGTGGAGAAGCGACGCCACAGCGCGTCGTCGGTCGCCTTGTCGAGGCGGGGGATGGCCTTCCAGGACTCGAGGAGGTCGCGCAGGCGGTTGGCCCCGTTGCGCCAGTCGTTGCTCTCGGCGAGCTTCTCGGCCTCGGCGACGATCTTCTCCTTGGCCTCCTTGGACTCCGCCGTACGGGCCGCGCGCTCGGCACGGCGTGCCTCGCGCTGGATCGCGATCACGGGGGCGAGGGCGTCCAGGCGCGCGGTCAGGGAGACCAGGTCCCCGACGGCGTTGGCCTCGGCGACCTGCTCGCGCAGGGCCTTCACGACCTGCGCCGCCTCCTCGGGGCTCAGCTTGGACGCGGCGATCCGCTGCTCCAGCAGCTGGACCTCGAAGGCGAGGGCGTCGTAGCGGTCGGTGAAGAACTTCAGCGCCGCCTCAGGGCTCTCCCCGGGCACTTGGCCCACGGCCCGCTCGCCGTCGTTGGTTCGGACATAGACGGTTCCGTCCTCGGCCACTCGGCCCCAGTCGGACTGCTTGTCGGCGCTCATGGTCGCCCATCGTAGTCATGTCCGGGCCACACCTCGGTAGGCTGACACTCCGACCGGTCCCTGAGACGCCGCGCCGCGGTGCTGCCGAGGCAGCCGACGCGTCAGCCACGAGGTGGAGCGGTCGCCCCCCCGTACCCCACCCCCGAGGACTGAGACGTTGTTCATCGCCGGCTTCCCAGCAGGCCCCTGGGGGACCAACTGCTACGTCGTGGCCACCGGCCCCGGTTCCGAGTGCGTGGTCATCGACCCCGGCAAGGACGCGGCCGCCGGGGTGGCCGACGTCGTGCGTGAGCACAAGCTGAAGCCGGTCAGCGTCCTGGTGACCCACGGACACGTCGACCACATGTGGTGCGTCGCGCCCGTCGCGGGCACGTACGACGCCACCGCGTGGATCCACCCCTCCGACCGGCACCTGCTCACCGACCCGTTGGCCGGCATGTCGCGGGAGACGTCCCAGATGATGCTGGGCGGCAACTACCAGTGGGCCGAGCCCGACGACGTGCGTGAGCTCTCGGACTCCCAGAACCTCGAGCTGGCCGGCCTCACCTTCGTGGTCGACCACACGCCCGGGCACACCGAGGGCTCGGTGGTCTTCCGCACGCCGTACGACCGTCCCGAGGTCTCCGAAGTCATGTTCTCCGGCGACCTGCTGTTCGCGGGCTCGATCGGACGCACCGACCTTCCCGGCGGTGACCATCCGACGATCCTGCGCTCCCTGCGCGACAAGGTCCTGCCCCTGGCCGACGACGTCGTCGTCCTGCCCGGCCACGGTGAGCAGACCTCGATCGGGCGCGAGCGCGCCACCAACCCGTACCTGCTCGACCTGTCGGACGGCCGTGAGGCCGACCGCGTGACCCGCGGACTCTGAGCCCGGGCCGCACGACCGAGGAACCACTGATGACTGACACGATCTCCGCGCCCAAGGGCGTCCCCGAGTACCTCCCCCCGGAGTCCGGCACCTGGCTGGCGGTGCGCGAGGCCCTCGCGCGACCGGCCGTGCTGGCCGGCTACGGCTACATCGAGCTGCCGATCTTCGAGGACACCAGCCTGTACGTGCGCGGGGTGGGGGAGTCCACCGACGTCGTCTCCAAGGAGATGTACACCTTCACCGACCGTGGTGACCGCTCCCTGACCCTGCGGCCCGAGGGCACCGCCGGTGTCATGCGCAGCGTGATCGAGCACCGCCTCGACCGCGGCCAGCTGCCGGTCAAGCTCTGGTACACGGGCCCCTTCTTCCGCGCCGAGCGCCCGCAGCACGGGCGCTACCGCCAGCTGCAGCAGTTCGGTGTCGAGGCCATCGGCTCCGACGACCCCGCCCTGGACGCCGAGGTCGTGGGTCTGGCCGACCAGGGCTACCGGTCGCTCGGCCTGACGGGCTACCGCCTCGAGATCACCTCGCTCGGGTGCCGCGAGTGCCGCCCGGCGTACCGGGAGCTGCTCGTCGCCTTCCTCGCCGGGCTCGATCTGGACGAGGCGACCCGCGAGCGCGCCCAGCTCAACCCGCTGCGGGTGCTGGACGACAAGCGTCCCGAGGTGGCCGCCCAGCTCGACGGTGCGCCGCTGATGCTCGACCACCTCTGCGACGCCTGCGCCGCCCACTTCGGTCGCGTCCGCGAGCTGCTGGACGAGCAGGGCACCGCGTACGTGGTGAACCCGCGCATGGTCCGCGGCCTCGACTACTACACGCGCACCACCTTCGAGTTCGTCCACGACGGTCTGGGCGCGCAGTCGGGCATCGGGGGCGGTGGCCGGTACGACGGGCTGATGGCCGAGCTCGGGGGCCAGGAGCTCTCGGGGATCGGCTTCGGGCTGGGCCTGGACCGCACCTTCCTCGCCTGCCAGGCCGAGGGCCTGCAGGTCGGCCCCGCCTCGCCGTTGGACGTCTTCGTCGTCCCGCTGGGCGACGGTGGGCGTGCGGCGGCCCCGGGTCTGGTGGCCCAGCTGCGCGGAAACGATTTGCGCACCGACCAGATCTTCGGCGAGCGTGGACTGAAGGGCGCCATGAAGGCTGCCGACCGCAGCGGCGCCCCGTACGT
>NZ_JBJEHY010000222.1:0-5755 GCF_051876515.1 Nocardioides sp.
CGAGCTCCGGAAGCTCGGGAAGCGGTCGTGCGCAGACGTCGCGGGCGTCCTCGGCGGACATGCCGACCGGACGCAGCATCCGCTCGTCGAACCGGTCGGAGACGTCGGCGTCGTCGAGCTCGGGGTGTGAGTCGAGCAGCTGCAGCAGCCCGAGCAGGGCGCCGCCGACGGCCATGAGGCCGAGTTCGACGTCCTCGAGGTCGAAACGACCGGCCGCGACGCCGTTGGCGAGATCGCGTCTGGCCCGTGGTGCCAGACCCTCGTCCCGCACGAGGATCGACACCCCGGTGTGCAGCAGCACGCGGACCTGCTCGGGCATCCGGCGCTGGAGCCGCCCGGTGAGCCGGAAGCTCGCCGCGAAGACCTCGGCCGGGTCCTCGATCGGGGCCACGAGTCCGTCGAGCAGGGTTGCGTAGCCCTCGACCGTGGCGCGTACGGCGGCCTCGAAGAGGGCCTCCTTGGTCGGGAAGAAGTTGTAGAACGAGCCGAATCCGACCCCGGCGCGGTCGGTGATCTCCTGGATGCTGACCGCGGTCCGCTGCTCCGAGATGAGTGCCTGGGCGGCGCCGATGAGCGCCTGGTGGGTCCGCGCGCGGCGACCCGTCAGCGGCGCTTCGTACGTCTGGGCGCTCACGTCCACCTCCTGGGGATCTGGTCGGGGTCACTCTACGAGCCGCCTCTTGACGAAGTCATCACATTCATCTGATGATTCCATCAAGTTTCTCGGAGGGGAGATCACACGCATGACTGACACTCAGATCGTGGTGGCCGGGGCCGGTCCCGTCGGCACCTGCCTGGCCATCGACGCGGCCCTGCGCGGCGTCGACGTGGTCGTCGTGGAGGCGCGCGCCGCAGACGACCCGCCGGACGCGAAGTGCAACACGATTGCCTCGCGCACCATGGAGACCTTCCGGCGCTTCGGCATCGCCGAGGAGGTCCGCGCCGCCGGGCTTCCCGACGACTACCCGACCGACACGGTGTACGCGACGAGCCTCAGCGGCCCCGAGTTGACCCGGATCACCATGCCCTCGCGCGCCGAGCGCCCACGCTCCGGCTTCCACGACGACCACTGGCCCACGCCCGAGCCGATGGTCCGAGAGAGCCAGCTGTGGCTGGAGCCGATCCTGCGTGCCAAGCTGCTGTCGCTGCCCAACGTCCGGTTCCTCGCGCGGACCGAGGTGACCGGCCACGCGCAGGACGCCGACGGGGTGACGGTGCGCTGCCGCGATCTCGACGAGGACCGGTCCTTCGACCTGCAGGCCGCCTACTTGGTCGGTTGCGACGGTGGAGCGAGCCGGGTGCGCAAGGCGATGGGCGTACGACTCGCCGGAGACGCGGAGATCGCGCGCACCCGCACCACGCTGGTCCGCTCGTCCGGCATCCGTGCCCTGTTCGGCGACCGGCGGCCCGCATGGATGACCTGGGTGGTCAACCACCAGGCGCGCGGCAACGTGGTCGCCATCGACGGCGAGGACCTCTGGCTGGTGCACCGGGCACTGCCCACCGGTGAGACCGACTTCGAGGCCCTCGACGCCGACCAGTCGCTGCGCGACGTGCTCGGGGTGGGCCCCGACTTCGCCTACGAGGTCCTCAAGCACGAGGACTGGGTCGGGCGGCGCCTGGTGGCGTCTCGGTTCCGCGACGGCCGGGTCTTCCTCGCGGGCGACGCGGCGCACCTGTGGGTGCCGTTCGCGGGCTACGGCATGAACGCCGGGATCGCCGACGCGGTGAACCTCTCCTGGCTGCTCAGCGCGGTCCTCGAGGGCTGGGCGGACCCCGGCATCATCGACGCCTACGAGGCGGAGCGTCTCCCGATCACCGAGCAGGTGTCGCGGTTCGCGATGGCGAAGCTCGAGGAGAACGCGGCCGCCATGTCGGAGCGTTCGGCCCCCAGGGTGCTCTCGTCCCGAGGTCTCCTGGGGCGCGCGCTGCGCAGACGTCTGGGGCGCCGCCTCTTCGAGATCAACGTGCCGCAGATGTCTCCCGAGGGTCTGAACTTCGGCTACTACTACGAGGCCTCGCCGATCATCGTCGCCGACGGCGAGCAGGCACCCGCCTACGACATGGGCTCGTTCACCCCCTCCACCGTCCCCGGCTGCCGGCTGCCGCACTTCACGGTCGACGGCACCAGCGTCCTGGACCTGCTCGGGCCCCGGTACACGCTCCTGCGCCTCGACCCGGCCGTGGACGTGTCCGGCCTGGCAGGGAGCGGGCTGCCGCTCGTCGTGGTCGACGTCCCGAGACCGCCGGAACCCGCCTTCCGGCACGCCCTGCTGCTCGTACGCGCCGACACCCACGTCGTGTGGCGCGGTGACAGCCTCCCGCACGACACCACCGCACTCGTCGCCCTTCTCAGGGGCGTCCCCACCAGCCAGGAGAACCGATGACCGTCACCGAGACCATGACCGACGTCGGGGGGCGCGAGCTCTTCGTCACCTCGATCGGTGAGGGAACGCCGGTGGTGATGCTGCACGGCGGAGGCCCCGGCGCGACCGGCATGTCCAACTTCGCGCGCAACATCGATCCTCTGGTCGCGGCAGGTCACCGCGTCATCGTCCCGGACCTGCCCGGGTACGGCCGATCGACGAAGGGCATCGACCGGGCGGACCCGTTCGGGGACCTCGCGCTCGCCGTGCGCGGCCTCCTCGACGCCCTCGACCTGGAGCGGGCGCACCTCGTCGGCAACTCGTACGGCGGCGCCGCCGCACTGCGTCTGGCCCTCGACCGGCCCGACCGGGTTGACCGGCTCGTGCTCATGGGCCCCGGAGGCGTCGGCACCACCCGAGCCGTTCCCACCGAGGGACTGACCAAGCTGCTCGGCTACTACGGCGGCGACGGGCCGTCCCGGGAGAAGGTCGCGGAGTTCATCCGCCACTACCTGGTCGCCGACGGCATCGAGGTGCCCGACGAGATCATCGACCTGCGCTACGCCTCCAGCATCGACCCCGAGGTCGTGGCTGACCCGCCCCTGCGTCGCCCGAGCGGGCCCGACGCCCTCAAGACCATGCTCCGGATGGACTTCACCCGTGACAAGCGGCTCAAGCGGTGCGAGGTCCCGACGCTGGTCCTGTGGGGGCTCGACGACAAGGTCAACCGTCCATCGGGCGGCCCGGCGCTGGGTCGTGCCATGCGCAACTGCGACGTCTACCTCGCCTCGGGAGTGGGGCACTGGTTCCAGTACGAGAGGCCGGAGCTCTTCGCCAGCCTCGTCACAGACTTCCTGCGGGGGAGCGCGTCGTGACTGGTGCCGTGCCCGGGTCGGTCTTCGGGTCGGTCCACCTGGGGTACGTCGTGGTCGAGTCGGAGCGCTTCGTCGACTGGCACCGGTTCGGCGCCGACGCGGTGGGCCTGCACGTCGACCGGCTCTCCCGTGACGTGATGCGTTTCCGTCTCGACGACCACGCCAGCCGCTTCCTCATCCAGCGCGGGTCCGCCGAGGACCTCGTGGCGGCGGGCTGGCAGGTCGACGACCACGAGACGTTCGAGCGGGTCCTCGCGCGGGTGCGTGACCGGGGTGTGCCGGTCACCGAGGGAACGCCCGAGGAGTCCGCGCTGCGGGGGGTGGAGCGGCTGTGGCGCTTCCCCGGTCCGAAGGGGATCACGACGGAGCTGTTCACGCGGCCCGTGCGCACGGCGGCGCCGCTGCGCATGCTCAACGGGGCCTGGATCACCTCGGGGGAGCAGCAGGGTGGGAACGCCTGCGGCATGGGGCACCTGGCGATCACCACCAAGGATCCCGTCGGGTTGCAGCGCTACTACGACTACGTGTTCGACGCCCGGCTCAGCGACTTCATCGACGAGAACGTCTCGGGCCAGAAGCTGAAGATCCGCTTCCTGCGGACCGACTCCCGGCACCACAGCGTGGCGGTCGCGAACGTGCAGGGCCTCCCGATCGACCCGATCCGCACCTCGATCCAGCACATGAACATCCAGGTCGGCAGCCTCGAGGACCTGCTCGCCAGCTACGAACGGGTCAGGTCCCAGGGCTTCGTCATGCAGTGGAGCGTCGGCCAGCACACCAACGACCGCGAGCTGTCCTACTACTGCGTCACACCCTCGGGCTTCGAGCTCGAGGTCGGTTGGAACCCGGTCGTGGTGACCCCCGAGCTCGAGTCGACGTGGGAGCCGACGACGTACCAGGGGATCTCGATCTGGGGGCACACGCCGGTGGGGGAGAACGTGATCACCAAGATGAGCCAGTTCCGCAGGGCCGTCGCCTCCCTGCGCCAGCAGGAGATCCGCGTCCCCGCGATCAGTGGGGAGCGCTGAGGTGGGCGCTCTCGCCCGCGCGAACGACTACGACGTCGCGATCATCGGGTACGGCCCCGTCGGTGTCACCGCCGCCAACCTGCTCGGGGCACGGGGGCTCTCCGTCCTCGTCGCCGAGCGCGACGCGGACGTGTACACCCGGGCACGCGCGATCTCCACCGACGAGGAGGTGCTGCGGGTCTGGCAGCGCACCGGCCTGGCCGACCGTCTGGTCGAGGACATGCTGGTGGGCAGGCGGATCGACTTCGTCGACGAGCGCCGGCGCTCCTTCCTCGACCTGGTGCCGCAGACCCGGGGGAACGGCCACCCGGTGCAGGCGTTCATCTACCAGCCGGCCCTCGAGACCGAGCTGCGCAGGGGAGTGGAGCGCTACCCGGGCGTCGAGGTACGCCTCGCCACCGAGGTCGTACGGCACGCCCAGGACGCCGCCGGGGTCGAGCTGGAACTCCGCGACACCGTCGCTGACTCGTTCAGCCGCTCACGGGCGAGCTACGTGATCGCGGCGGACGGCGGATCGAGCACCACCCGCAGCCAGCTCGGCGTCGGCTTCGAGGGACGCACGTACGAGGACAAGTGGGTCGTCATCGACACCAAGGTCCTCACCGAGTGGCCCGAGGTCGACCGCCTGCGCTTCCACTGCAACCCCGAACGGCCGGCCGTCGACTGCCCGACGCCGTTGGGGCACCACCGGTGGGAGTTCCCGGTGCTGCCCGAAGACGACGAGCGCGCGCTGGTCACCGAGCCCGCCGTTCGCCGACTGCTGGAGGGCCAAGGGATCACCGCGGAGCACGTCGAGGTCCTGCGCGCGGTGGTCTACTCCCACCACGTCCGCTTTGCGGCCCGCTGGCGCACCGGCCGGGTGTTCCTGGCGGGCGACGCGGCCCACGTGATGCCGCCGTGGATCGGCCAGGGCATGGCCTCGGGCGTGCGCGACGTCAACAACCTGTGCTGGAAGCTCGACGCCGTCATCCGGGGCGAGCTGCCGGACTCCGTCCTCGACACCTACGAGGCCGAGCGCATGCCGCACGTGCGCCGACTGACCACCGCGGCGGTGAGCGTGGGCCGGATCATCACCGAGCGGCGTCAGGCGGTGACCCGGGTGCGCGACCCGCTGCTGCGTGCGGTCATGCGGACGCCCCGGTTGGGCCAGTTCGTGAGGGCCGCGCGATGGCTGCCCATGACGTCCTACTCGACCGGGCTCCTGGCGCCACGCGGACGTCGCGACAGGATCGTGGGGCGGATGCTCGTGCAGCCGTACGTCCTCGGCCCCGACGGCGTGCGGAGGAAGCTCGACGACCTGCTCGCCCCGGGCTGGGCGGTGCTCCACCTCAGCGACGTCGCCGGTCTCGACGCGTGGCGCGGTGCTGGAGTCCCGTGCTTCGAGGTGGCACCGCCAGGGGCGGTGCCGTCGGCGGACGCGATCGTGGACGTGGACGCGGTGCTGAGTGCCTGGATGCATGCGCGTCGGGTCCGGTCGCTCGCCGTA
>NZ_JBJEHY010000223.1:0-5690 GCF_051876515.1 Nocardioides sp.
ACCTCATGTGGGAGGGCGGCATCGCCAAGCAGCGCTGGTCGGTCTCCGACACCGCTGAGTACGGCGACTACGTCTCCGGCCCGCGCGTCATCAACCCGCAGGTCAAGGACAACATGAAGGCCGTCCTGGCCGACATCGTCTCCGGCGCCTTCGCCGAGCGCTTCATCGCCGACCAGGACGCCGGCGCGCCGGAGTTCCAGGAGCTGCGCGCCAAGGGTGCCGCCCACCCGATCGAGGCCACCGGCAAGACCCTGCGCTCCCACTTCTCGTGGAAGCAGCAGGACGCGGACTACACCGACGGCTCCGCCGCACGCTGAGGAGTGAGCTGAAGCCGGGCCGAGCGTAGCGAGGTCCGGCGGAGGCGAGCCCCGCAGGCGGGTGGCGAAATGGACACCGCCGCACGCTGAGGAGTGAGCTGAAGCCGGGCCGAGCGTAGCGGGGCCCGGCGGAGGCGAGCCCCGCAGGCGGGTGGCGAAATGGACACCGCCGCACGCTGAGTCTGAGTCAGCCTGACGGCGCGTCCGCTGCGTTGTCGCCACTTCGTCGATCGCTCCGCTCCAAAGATCGACTTCGTGGCTCCGCCTGGCGGCCGCGCGCGTCAGCTGAGTCAGACCGGCGTGGTCTGGCCTTGCAGCCGCGCACGCCATCTCACCCGTTGGGTGGGGTGGGGTGCGCGGCTGCTGCCGTTCAAGGGCGATGCGTCATGCGTACGGGGTCTCGCGGCGGGTGCGTCATGCGTACGCGTCCTGCCGGGGGCCTGCGTCATGCGTACGCGTCCTGCTGGGGGCCTGCGTCATGCGGATCCGTACGTATTGGTCCGGGTTTGCCTGACGCGCGGGGGGCGGGGCCCGCGTTCGTATGACGCAACCCCCGCGGGCCCACGTTCGTATGACGCAACCCGCCACGGCAACCACGCGGGGAACATCGCGGGCTCCGCCACCGTTGCACCCGTCATGCAGATCGAGATCTGGTCCGACGTCGTGTGCCCGTGGTGCTACATCGGCAAGCGCCGCCTGGAGAAGGCCCTGTCCGAGTTCCCGCACGCGGACCAGGTCGAGGTGCACTGGCGGTCGTACCTGCTCGACCCCTCCGCGCCGGCCGTGGCCACCGAGACGGTCGCCGAGTCGCTCGGCAAGAAGTACGGCGGCGGGCCCGAGGCCGGCCGGCAGATGATCGACCGCGTCGTCGCCGTGGCCGCCGAGGAAGGCATGGCCTGGCAGTACGACAAGTCCATGCGGGTCTCCACCATCGACGCCCACCGTCTGCTTCACCTGGCCCACGCGACCGGCGGCAACGCGCTGCAGGGCGCCTTCAAGGAGGCCCTGCTCGAGGCCAACTTCATCGGCGCGCGCAACGTCGGCGACAAGGACGTGCTGCGCGAGCTGGCCGTGGGAGCCGGACTGCCGGCCGACCGGGTCGAGGAGGTGCTGGCCAGTGAGGAGTACTTCTCCGACGTCCAGGCCGACATCGAGCAGGCCCAGCGGTACGGCGCCTCGGGCGTGCCGTTCTACGTCGTCGACGGGAAGTACGGCGTGTCCGGCGCCCAGTCCGGTGAGGTCTTCACGCAGGTCCTCGAGAAGGCCTGGGCCGACACGCACCCCGCCATCGAGGTGGTCGGAGGCGGCGAGGAGTGCGGCCCCGACGGCTGCGCCGTCTGAGGATCACCCGGGTACGCGCACCGGCGGGTCACAGACCCGTCGGCGAGCGCAGCGACGCGGGTTCCTCGATCGCCTGTCGGCTGACCTCGTCGGCCGCCAGCTCGGGGTGCGCGGCGAGGGCCGGCTGGAGCAGCCGGGCGAGGTCGGAGATGTCGCCCACGTACGGGGTGGAGATCTTCAGCACCGGCTCGCCCGGGGCCACCACGTGCAGCGTCCACGTGCCCATCAGGGTCGACCCACGCGCGGGGAGGGTCTGGACGAACCGGACCGTCGTCGGTGGCGCCAGCACCCGGGTGACGTCCGCGCGCAGCGTCCTCTGGTGCAGCACGCCGGCCCCGTCGACCCACACCCGGCTCGTCCACGCCGCGGCCGCGCCCACGACGCCGCCGAGCACGATCACCACCAGCAGCGGGATCCCGATGACGTAGGTCGTCGTCCACTCGAACGTGCCCGCGACCATCCGCTGCACGTTCCACACGAGCCCCGCGGTGAAGAAGAGCGCGGTCGCCGTGAAGAGGAGGCGCCATCCAGGGGGTGTGGTCAGGACGGGACCGGTCATCGGGATCTCCCTCGCGCGTGACAGGTGGAGGCGCCCCCGAGCGGGCACCCGCGGGGGCCAGTCTGTCCCGCTGGTGGGCCACGCGGAACAGGGCCTGCCCACTGCGTGGTTCCGAATCGGACGGCGCGCGCCCGTGGGCTAGGCTTGGTACCGCACAGCGTCGTGCAGGACCGTCCCCTCGGACCGGGGGTGTGTACGGTCCGCCACCGATTCTTCTTCCGCTCACCCTTCACGAGGAATTCCGCTGTGACCAAGCCTGTCGTTCTCATCGCCGAAGAGCTCAGCCCCGCGACCATCGAGGCGCTCGGCCCCGACTTCGAGATCCGCCACTGCAACGGTGCCGACCGCGCCGAGCTGCTCCCGGCGATCGCGGACGTCGACGCCATCCTGATCCGTTCCGCCACCAAGGTCGACGAGGAGGCCCTCGCGGCCGCCGGCCGCCTCAAGGTCGTGGCGCGCGCGGGCGTCGGTCTCGACAACGTCGACGTCAAGGCCGCCACCCAGGCCGGCGTCATGGTGGTCAACGCCCCGACCTCCAACATCGTCTCGGCCGCCGAGCTGGCCGTCGCCCTCATGCTGGCCGCCGCGCGCCACATCAGCCCGGCCCACGCCGCGCTGCGCAACGGCGAGTGGAAGCGTTCGAAGTACACCGGCATCGAGCTGTACGAGAAGACCGTCGGCATCGTCGGCCTGGGCCGCATCGGCGTCCTGGTCGCCCAGCGCCTCTCCGCGTTCGGCATGAAGGTCATCGCCTACGACCCGTACGTCCAGGCCGGCCGCGCCGCCCAGATGGGCGTCCGTCTCGTGGACCTCGACACGCTGCTCGCCGAGGCCGACTTCATGAGCGTGCACCTGCCCAAGACGCCGGAGACCGTGGGTCTCATCGGCGCCGAGCAGCTCGCCAAGGCCAAGTCCTCGCTGGTCCTGGTCAACGCCGCCCGCGGTGGCATCGTCGACGAGGCCGCCCTGTACGAGGCCCTCAAGTCGGGCCAGATCGCGGCCGCCGGTCTCGACGTGTTCGCCAAGGAGCCGTGCACCGACAGCCCGCTCTTCGGGCTCGAGAACGTCGTCGCCACCCCGCACCTGGGCGCCTCCACCGACGAGGCGCAGGAGAAGGCCGGCATCGCCGTGGCCAAGTCGGTCCGCCTCGCCCTGTCGGGTGAGCTGGTCCCCGACGCCGTCAACGTCCAGGGCGGCGTCATCGCCGAGGACGTGCGTCCCGGCATCCCCCTCACCGAGAAGCTCGGCCGCGTCTTCACGGCCCTGGCCGGCGAGGTCGCGCAGTCGCTCGACGTCGAGGTCCGCGGCGAGATCACCGAGTACGACGTCAAGGTGCTCGAGCTCGCCGCCCTCAAGGGTGTCTTCACCGACATCGTCGAGGACCAGGTCTCGTACGTGAACGCGCCGCTCCTGGCCGCCGAGCGCGGCACCGCCGTGCGCCTGCTCATCGAGGGCGAGAGCGCCGACCACCGCAACCTGGTCACCCTGCGCGGCACCCGCGCGGACGGCACCCAGGTGTCGGTCAGCGGCACCCTGGTCGGCATCAACCAGCGTGAGCGCCTGGTGGAGGTCAACGGCTTCGACGTCGACATCGAGCCGACCGACCACCTCGCCTTCTTCACCTACGCGGACCGTCCCGGCATGGTCGGCACGGTGGGCGGCATCCTCGGCGACGCGGGCGTCAACATCGCCGGCATGCAGGTCGCCCGCGACGCGAAGGGCGGCCACGCGCTGGTGGCCCTCTCGGTCGACTCCGCGATCCCGGCCGACGCCCTGGTCTCCATCAAGGACGCCATCGACGCCGAGTCGGTGCGCGCGGCCGACCTGGCCTGAACGACCCCCGCCTGAGGCTTCAGGCGATCAGCACCCGGCCCGGTGGCGCAGCAGCGCCGCCGGGCCTCGTGCTGCTCCGGGGTACTCCCTGCGACACCTCGTCCCACGCGGTCGCGATCCGTACGACGGCCTCCTCGAGCTCGTCGGCGGGACGGGTCCACGGCAGGCGTACGAACCGGTCGAGGCCGCCCTCCACGGCGAACACGGGGCCGGGCGCCAGTGCCACGCCGTGGTCCTCGGCCGCGTGGGCCAGCCGGGTGCCGACCGGACCGGGGAGCTCGCACCACAGCGCCAGCCCGCCCCGCGGGACGTGGTGGAACCGCCACTGCGGCAGGTGCTTGGTCACGGCGGCCACGAGGGTGTCGCGCTGGAGCCGCAGCCGGGTCCGGTTGTGCTCCAGGACCTCGCCGGGGTCGGCGAGCAGGTGCGCCAGCGCCAGCTGCTCGAGCACCGGTGTCCCCAGGTCCAGGGCGACGCGGGCCTGCAGCAGCGCGTCCATCAGTCGTTGCGGGGCGCGGAGCCACCCCAGCCGCAGCCCGCCCCAGTGGCTCTTGCTGGCGCTGCCGATGGTGATGGCGTCGCGGCAGTGCGCGGCGAACGGCGCCGGCATGGCGTCCGCCAGCGCGGGGTCGAGGGCGAGCTGCTGGTGGGCCTCGTCGATCACCGGCAGCGTTGCGGCCCGGCGCAGCTGGGCCGCGAGACGCTCGCGCGTCGGGTCGTCCATCAGGTGCCCGGTGGGGTTCTGGAAGTCGGGGATGAGGTACGCGGCCTGCGCGCCCGCGTGGGCGATCTGGGCCGTCGTGGCCGCGACGTCCCACCCGTCGGGGTCGACGACGAGCGGGGCCAGCCGGGCTCCGGCGTGCGCCAGCGCCATGGTCGCGTTCGGGTAGGTGGGGGACTCCACCAGGACCCGGCTGGCGGGCCTCGTCAGCGCGCGGGAGACGACGGTGGCCGCGGCCAGGGCGCCCGGCGTCACCATGATCTGGTCGGGGCTGGTGGGCAGGCCCCGGTCGACGTACGTCTGGGCGATCTCCTCGCGCAGGCGGTCGACCCCGACGGGGAAGTAGCCGGTGCCCGACAGGTACGCCGGGAGCTCGTCGACGGCGGCCGCGTACGCCGCGGCGACGCCCGGAGGCGCCGACGGGGCGGCGCAGTTGAGGTCGATGACGGTGCGGCGGTCGGTGCTGGGGAGCAGCGACCGGTCGTGGGCGCGACGGCGGCCACCGGGCACGGTCGTCCAGGTGCCCGACCCGTGCCGGGCCCGGGCGTACCCGGCCTCGCACAGGGCGGCGTACGCCCGGGTGACGGTGGTGCGGGAGACGTCGAGCGCCTCGGTGAGGGAGCGCTCGCTGGGCAGGCGGACGTCGATCCCGATCCGGCCGTCGCCGATGAGCAGCACGAGGGCGTCGCTGAGACCGGCGTACGCGGGGGAGCGGTCGAAGTCGCCCACCAGTGCGGCGACCCGGCTGGCGCTGAGGGAGGGGGCCATGAAGCCACTTTCCCAGAAGTGGCTATGGAGAACAATGCCACTTGGGGGTCAGGATGGTCCGGTGAGCACGAACGCACTCCCCGGACCGGTCTCCCGTGACCGCACCACCCCCGCCCCCGTTGCCCTGCTCGACCTCGGGCAGGTGGCGCAG
>NZ_JBJEHY010000224.1:0-5578 GCF_051876515.1 Nocardioides sp.
GGATCAGGTCCAGGAAGAGCATGCCGCGGCCGGTGTAGCGCTTGGCCAGCGAGACGACGAGTCGCAGGTTGGCCTCAAGCAGGTGGTTCTTGGCCCGGCGACCGTCGTCGGCGATCCACTCGAGCTCGTCGAGGACGTTGGCCTTGATCTTGCCGCCCTTGGCGAGCTTCTCGTCGGCGAAGAGGCCGGCCTCGATCCGCTTGGCGAGCTCGACCTCCATCTCGGCGTTGAGCAGCGGGACCTTGCCGATCTGCTTGAGGTAGTCCTTGACCGGGTCGGCGGTCGCACCGGCGACCATGACCTGCTGCTCGGGCTCGTCGGTGTCGTCCGCGGCGGAGACGGTGAACGCCTTCTTCTCGTCCTCCTTGATGGAGGGGTCCGAGGCGACGTCCTTCTCGAACTGCTCGTCCGGGATGTCTGCGAGGACCTTCTTGCCGTCGGGGCCGATCACGGCCGCCTCGACCGCGAGGTCCACGGTCCCGGTGGCCTCCTCGGCCTTCTTGGCAGCGGTCTTCTTGGCGGCGGTCTTCTTCGCGGGCGCCTTCTTGGCCGCCGGGGCCGCAGCGGCCTCCTCAGCAGCAGCCGGCTCGGGCGCGGCAGCCTTCTTGGCGGGCGCCTTCTTGGCCGGAGCCTTCTTGGCGGTGGCGCTCGACTTGCGCGGCGCGCTCGCGGCGACGGCGCGCGAGGCGGTCGCGTCGATCTGCACGCCGATGCCCAGGCCACTCAGGTGACCCAGCAGGCCCTTGAGGTGCCGGGGCTCGACACCCGCCTCCTCGCTGGCCGTACGCAGCTCGTCGGGCGTGACATGACCGCGCGGAGTACCGCTCTCGATCATTGCCACGATGGAGGGGTGCGTGAGTACCTCAGCGGGGAGCAACTTGCGAGCCTGTGAAGACACGAATACCTCTTGTCCATCGACCTCGGGGCGCGGCCAAGCCCGGTAACGTCAAGAGCCGCAGTCACATCATGCCACGGCACCGGTGAGGATCGGGCACTGCCCGGGGCGATTCGTCGGGGAGGTCAGTGCAGGTCGTCCTCGACGCCGAGACCCAGCTCGTACGACCCGAAGTGGTCGAAGGCGCGCTCGGCATGGTTGGCGACGTGGATCCGGGCGGCGTGGACGTCGCGCCAGGCCCGCTCCACCGGTCCCCCGCGCTGCACGGCGAGCCGGCGTCGGTCGGCGAAGAGCAGGTCCACCGCCTCCACGCACCGCTCGGTCGCGCGCACCTGGTCACGGCGGGCGCGCAGCCGCAGCTCCGTCGACGGTTCCGCCCCGGCCCGCACCCGGTCGTACGCCTCGGCCAGGTTGCGCTCGACCTGCATGAGGGACGCGTCGACGTCGCTGGCCGCGCGCCCCAGACTCACCCGCAGCCCGGCGCCCTCGGCGAGGCTGGAGCCGCCCAGGCTGAGCCGCAGCACCTCGCGTGCCTGGGCGGTGACCTCGGCGTAGCTCCCCAGCGCGGCGCCGACCACGGGAGCGGTCGCCGCGTGGGCGTGGACCATCCCCCACGGCATCCCGTACAGGGGCGCGGTGTTGACCCGTCGCCCCGGGGCGCGCAGGTGCGCCACGTCGAAGGTGCGGACCACGCGGTGCTCCGGCACGTGCAACCCGTCCGCGGAGAGGTCGTGGCAGCCAGTACCCCGCAGGCCTCCCCCGGCCGTGCTGACCTGCGCCCTGAGGTCGCGGCGCGGCACGAGCGCGTGGAACGCGTCCAGCGGCCGACCGTCACGGTCGACCTCCATGGCCGTGAGCACCACCCAGTCGGAGACCATCGCCCCGCTCGCGAAGCGCCAGCTCCCCTGCAGCACGAAACCGTCGGCCACCCGGCGCAACCGGCCCATGGGTGCGTGGACGGCGCACACCCGGGTGTTGACGCGCTCGGCCCAGATCTCCTCCTGGGCCTGCTCGCCGAAGAGAGCCGCGTGGAAGGCGGCCACCCCCAGGGAGGCGACCACCCATCCGGTGGAGACGCAGACGGTCGAGACGTCCACCACGAGGCGGAAGAAGTCCAGCGGGGCGGCCTCCAGACCGCCGTACCGACGCGGACGCAGGAGCGCAAAGGCCCCCGCGGCGTCGAGCTCGTCGATGCTCGCCGCCGCCAGGCGTGCCTGGTTGTCGACCTCCACGGCCCGCTCGGCCAGCGTCGGCAGGAGCGCCTCGACGCGGGCGAGGACGGCGTGCGCGCCCGCCGCGGGCTCAGATCCAGTCACCGTGGCCTCGCTGCATCAGTCGGTCGAGCATCTGCGGGGTCCACGTCTCGCGCTCGGGAGCCGCGGTCTGGCCGCCCTCACCCCGCTCCCGTACGGAGGGGTAGAGCTCCTTGGAGATGCGCAGGGCGGCGTCCAGCACCAGCGGCGCCGCCCGCTCCACGTCGGCCAGCTCGCGGCCGGACATGGAGACGACGGCCACCGGGACGCCGGCCGGGGTCCTGACGGCTGCGGCCACACAGCTGACCTGCGGGGTGTGCTCACCGCGCTCGTACGCCACACCTCGACGACCGCGGACCAGGGAGAGCTCCTCGTGCAGCGTCGCGATGTCCGCGATCGTGCGGTGGGTCAGGCGGGCCATGCCGGCGGCGAGCACCTCCTCGACCTGCTCGGGCTGCCACCAGGCGAGCACCGCCTTGCCGAGGGCAGTGGCGTGCAGCGGGGCGCGTCCGCCCACGCGCGAGGGGATGCTGGCGGCACCGGGACCACCCACCTTGTCCAGGTAGAACACCTCGGCACCGGTGTGCTTGGCCAGGTGGGCGACCAGCCCGGTGGCGACGTGCAGCCGGTGCAGGTGCGGCGCGGCGGCGGCGCGGATGTCGGCGTGGCCGCGGTCGTCCGCGACCGCGCCGCCGAAGCGGTGGCCGACGCCGTACCCGTCGGGGTGCTCGGCAACCCAGTGCAGCTTGACCAGCTGGTCCAGGATGCGGCGCACCGTGGACCGCGGGAGGCCGGTGCGACGGACCAGGGTGTCGACCTCGAGGCGGGCCTGTCCCCCTCCGATGGTGTCGATGATGAGGGTCATCCGCTCGATCATCGAGGCCGGCAGCGCCGTGGGTTCGGCAGCCATGTGGTTCCTCCTGCAGCAGGGCCTGTGGGACGCCACGCGGCCGGGCGCGCGGACTGCTCCGCACGCCCGGCCACTGTAGGACCGGCCCTGCCGTGTCAGGGCCGGTCTTCCGTTGACCGGCACCCCCGGGAGAGGGTCACTCGCCGATCCACGCCTCGCCGAAGAGCATCATGAACTCGGCGGCCGGCACGACGCCCTGGACCTTCTGGTTCCAGGTGACGTACCAGGAGCCGGCGCCGAGCGGGACGCCCGGCGTGGTGTCGTACCAGTGCTGCTCGATCTGACCGACGACCTCGGCGCGCGCCTCGTCGTCGCCCGCGGCCTGCAGGTCGGCCAGCAGGCCGTCCATCTCCTCGTCCGCGTACCCGGTGAGGTTGGCGTACGAGGTGGAGGAGAGGCCGCTGCTGAGGCGGTGGAACGGGTCCGCCTCGGAGATCGCCAAGCCGCCGGTGGCCAGGTCGAAGTCGTGGTCGACGTACAGGCGCTGCATCTTGTCGGCCACGGACGCCGCGGTCTCGGTCTTCACCGAGAAGCCGACGCGCTCCAGCATCGCCTTCACCACCAGCGCCTCGTTCTGCGAGCGCGGGTCGGAGTCGTCGAGGTAGACCAGCTCGCCGTCGAAGCCGTCGGCCTTGGCCTCGGCGACCAGCTTCTCGGCCTCCTCCAGGTCCTCGGCGGGTGCAGTGGCGTCGCTGGCCCAGCGAGACTCGTCGGCGAAGACCTCCGTGCTGGCGATCCCCTCCCCCTTGTCGACGCGCTCGTTGTACAGCTCGGCGTCGGTGGCAAGGGCGATGGCGCGGCGCACCCGCGGGTCGGACCCGTCAGTGCCCTCGCGCTGGTTGATCCACAGCACCGGGTGGACGCTGGCCAGGTCGCGGTAGCCGGGCAGGCCCTCGGCGCGCGCCTCCTGCTCGTCGGGCGAGTAGATGAGCAGGGCGCCCTGCACCTCGTCGTTCTTCAGCGAGTCCAGGGTCGCGCCCTCGCTCTGCAGGACGACGAAGCGGAGCTTCTCCAGGTACGGCTCGCCCTTCCAGTAGTCCTTGCGGGCGGCCAGGAGCAGCTCCTCCCCGGGGGCGTACTTCTCGAGCGTGAACGGGCCCGCGCCGATGGGGGTGAACTCCTTGCCCGCGATCGCGGCCGGGGCCACGACCATGCCAGCGCCCTGGGCGAGGATGTTCGGGAAGGTCGACCACGGCTTGTTGAGGGTGAAGACGACGGTGCGCTCGTCGGTGGCCTCGTACGACGTCACGTTCTGCGCCAGCAGCGGGGCGTCCGAGCCGTTGTTGGTGATGAAGTACTTCAGGCTGCCCACGACCGCGTCCGCGTCGAGCGGGGTGCCGTCGGAGAAGGTGACGCCCTCGCGCAGCGTCAGGGTCCAGCTCGTGAAGTCGGCGTTGGCCTCCAGGCCCTCGGCAAGCCACGGCTCGAACGCCTTGGACTCCGGGTTCCAACGGACCAGGACGTCGTACACGGCCGCCATCGGCGTGCCGCCGGCGGAGGCGGTGGCGTACGTCTTGGTCGGGTCGAGGCTGCGGGCCTCGGTGACGTCGGCGTACGTCAGGGTGCCGCCGCGGACGGGCTCGGCGCTCGACTTCTCAACGCCGAGGACGCCGTAGCCGGCCGCGATGCCGCTGGTGGCCTTGTCGCTCTCCTCGGTGCTGCCGCACGCGGTCAGCAGGGACGCGGCGACGGCGGCCGCCGCGAGTGCCCCCAGGGGGCGGCGCAGGATGGTGTTCACGTGGTTCTCCCAGATGGGTCGGGGTGCGTGCGCGCACGCACCCGAGGGGTAAGGAGCCGTCCGAGACCGGCCGGGGTGGTGGGGTGAGGTCAGTCCTCGTGGCCGGGGTCCCACTGGACCCCGTTGATGTGGGCGCCGCCGTCGACGAAGACGGTGTTGCCCGTGACGTACTGGCAGTCGTCGCTGGCCAGGAACGCGACGACCGGGCCGATGTCGTGCTCGCAGTCGCCGATGCGTCCCATGGGGTTGGAGGCGTCGGCCGCGGCCTCGAGCTCGGGGTGCTCGGCCATCATCTTGGTGAAGCCGGTGCTCTTGGCCGCCGGGCAGATGGCGTTGACGACGACGCCGTCGGCGGCCCACTCGCGCGCCGCGCTGCGCGTCAGGGTCCGCAGCGCCTCCTTGGCCGCGTTGTAGTCGAGCGTGCCACGCAGCGCCATGACCCCGTTGAGCGTGCACACGTTGACGATCCGGCCGTACCCGGCGGCCGCCATGTGGGCGTACGCCTCGCGCATGGCCCAGAACGGGCCGTGGAACCCGAGTGCGAACGAGCGCTCGAAGTGCTCGGCGGTCTTGTTCTCCAGGCGCCCGACGTGGGCGCCGGCCCAGGCGTTGTTGACGAGGATGTCGATCCCGCCCCACGCGTCCACGCAGGTGGCGACCATGGTCCGCACGTCGTCCTCGACGGTGATGTCGACGGCCGCGTGGCGCACGTCGGCACCGAACTCCTCGCGCTGTGCCGCGGCCACGTCGGCGGCGGCCGGTTCGAGGTCTGCGATGAGGAT
>NZ_JBJEHY010000225.1:0-5509 GCF_051876515.1 Nocardioides sp.
CGCCGTCGGCTGGGGCAGCCGGAGCGGGCGAGGTGGCCGGGGCGGAGGCCGGGGCCGCCGCGGTGGCGCGGGGGGCGGTGCCGCGTGCCGGGTCCCAGCTGAGGACCGCGCCGCAGGCGTCGCAGAAGGACTGGCCCGGTTCCGCGCGGGTCCCGCACTCGGCGCAGTTCTTGGTGGTCATCGCTCCGATGTCCTTTCGGCGGCGGTCACTTCGACCGTGTAGGGCATGTGGGCCGGGCGCGCCGCCGCGACGAGGGCGTCGAGGCGGTGGGTGTCGGCCGGGGTGGGGTCGGGCAGCCGGAGCGCGACGTGCAGGGCCGGCCGGGCAGGACCGGGGAAGGGGCCCAGCGGGCGGGCGCTCCACGCCGCACCGCCGGACTCGGTGATCTCCGGCGTGGCGCCGAACGCGAGCCGCACCGTCTCCACCAGCCCCTGCCGGGTCCCCCGGACGCGGTGCAGGCGGGCGGTGGCGGCGACGATGGCGCGCAGCCGGGGATCAGGCTCGGTGCCGTCGGTCTCGGCGCCGATCCAGGTGCCGAGCCAGCGGGCGAAGTCGACGGGCGTCAGCGCCGGGTCGAAGTAACGGTCCAGGCAGTCCAGGGTGTTGAGGATGGGCGCGAGGACCTCGTCGAGCCCGGCGACGAAGCGCTGGGCCAGGTCGTCGTCGGCGAAGACCGCGGGCAGCATCGCGGCGAGGGGGGCGGAGGACTCCAGCCCGTCGACCGAACCCCGGGCGCTCACGGGGTGTCCCCGACGACCCGGACCCGGTGGTCGTAGGAGAAGACCAGCGCGGGTGCCTCCAGGTCGATGCGGTCGGTGGGGTCGCCGCGCTTGCCGGTCAGCGGGTCGGCCGGGTGCAGCACGACCTCGTCGACGAGTTCGACGCCGGGGACGCGTTGCAGTACCGCGAAGACCTCCCCCGCCTGCACCGGGCGGCCGAAGGGCCAGCCCCGCCCGTCGGCGCCGCCGGTGAGCGGGTCGAGGTGGCGGTAGAGGGCGTCGTGGGCCTGGCGGCGTACCCGGTCGGTGTCGACGGCGCGGAAGGCGTGCACCGTGGCGACCACCGTGACGCCCTGGTAGAAGGGCGGGCCGACGGCGAGCCGGGTGCCGATCAGGCGGCGCTCGTCGAGCTGGCGGGTGATGCGGTCCAGCAGGGCGTCACCGGGGACCAGTTGCTCGAAACGCAGCCGCCCGCCGGGGTCGGGGACGGCCTGCGGGACGACCAGGACCCGCACCGCGTACGCCCCGTGTTCGCCCTCCTCGCCCTCCAGGCAGGTGATCCGGGCCGTCTCGGGGGCGGCGCGGCGGGCCAGTTCCTCGTAGTCCCGCAGGGTGACGGCCCGTTCCTGGGCGCGCAGGGTGATGGGGGCCCGCAGTTTGGCCTCCTCCACCGTCTCGCCGTCGACCCCGCCGCGCGCCGCCTCGCGGTTGACGACCTCCCCGACGTACGGGATGGAGGTGCGCAGGACCTGGACGGCGTGGCGGGCGACGTTGCCGGCGCGGCCGCCGCCGGTGCGGTAGCGGCGGGCCCGGATGACGGCGCCCTTGGGCGGGACGGCGCCGTACTGGCGCAGGGTGCCGTCGCTCTCGCGGACCGAGGGGCCGAAGGCGATCTCGCCGGTGGCGCCGTCCAGGGTGATGTGCGGGTCGTCGGGGCGGGAGGAGGCGAAGTGCGGGACGACCTCCCAGTCGTGCCAGCCCTCGTGCGTGGCGGTCTGGAGCAGCACGGGCGGGGAGTCCGCGACGACCGGGGCGTGGGCGAGCCGCAGCCGCTGGCCGGGCAGGCCGGTGGACTCGCCGAGCGCCTCGTCGCGCACGGTCTCGGCGTGCACGGCGCGGGTGGTGCCGCCGACCGTGTACGCCTCGGCCGAGCGGATGGTGGGGGAGGTGGTGTAGAAGGGCTGGCCGGTCAGCGGCTCGGTGACCCGGCAGCGCACCCAGCCGGCCTCGTGGCCGCCGTTGCGGGAGAGGACGTGGCCCTCGGGCAGGTGGAGCACGATGTCGCCGGGGCGGTTGAGGCCGCCGGTGCCGTCCCGGTCGACCTCGCAGGGCTGCCAGCCGTCCTCCGTCCACGCTTCCCAGGAGAGCGGGGGCTGGCGCGGGTCGACGCCGACACCGTCGACGCGGCTGTCCAGTTCGAGGGCGAGGGCGCAGTGCGGGGCGGCGGCGGTGAGGCCGATCAGCATGCAGTCGCCGGGTTCCGGTGCCTCGGAGAAGCACAGCAGGTCCTTGCCCTCGGCCAGTTCGGTGGTGCGGTCGGTGACCGGGCCGCCCTGGCGCTGCACCACGAGGTGGCTGAGGGCGGTCGGCACGATGCTCAGCCCGCGCTCGGTGGCGAAGACCACGGCCTCGTCCCGCTCGGTGCGGGTGGTGGCGACCTCGGTGCCGACCGGTACCGCCACCGTCTCCTCCTGCGGCGCCGAGAGCCAGAAGGTCACCTCGGTGCGGGCGGCCGACGGCGGGAACAGCGTGATGCCGACCAGGTCGAGGAAGGCCAGATGGTTCTTGTCCGGGACCCGGTTGAGCCGGTAGACGATCTGGTCGGCCATGTGGGCGACGGTCTCGACGAGGGTGACGCCGGGGTCGGAGACGTTGTGGTCGGTCCACTCGGGCGCCCGCTGCTGGATGTAGCGCTTGGCGTCGTCCACGAACTGCTGGAAGCGGCGGTCGTCGAGGTTGGGGGAGGGCAGGGACATCAGCGTTCGCTTTCGGGGAGGGTCCCGGGGCCGCCCGGGCCGGCGGCGCCGCCGGGCGTGCCCGGCTCGTCGTGGGAGGGGATGACGTAGAAGGGGAAGACCAGGCTGCGCGGGTTGTTGGTGCCGCGGATGGCGTAGCGGACGTCGATGAAGAGCACGCTGCGGTCGTGGCCCGCGGTGACCTCCACGTCGTGCACCTCGATCCGCGGCTCCCACCGGTCCAGGCTGGTCAGCACCTCGTGCTGGATGCGCCCGGCGGTCTGCTCGTTGACCGGCGCGAAGACGAGGTCGTGGATGGCGCAGCCGAACTCCGGGCGCATCGGCCGCTCGCCGGGCGCGGTGGCGAGGACCAGCCGGATCGACTCCTCGATCTCGCGCTCGCCGCTGACCAGGGCGATGCCGCCGGTGGGGCCGATCCGCAGGGGGAAGGCCCAGCCGGAGCCCACGAACTGTTCGGACATCAGGACTCCCCGGGGGACGGACGGAAGGGCAGGGGGCGGCGGTCGCGGGGGCGGTCCGTCACAGCGGCACCGGCTTCCCGTTGATGGTGACCACGCCCATGAGCGGGATGTTGATCGCCCGCATCCCGACGCTGGCCACCGAGTTGATCTGGACCGTGCCGGTGGCGTTGAGCAGGGCGGTGCCGCTGGCCTGGAGGTTGAGGACGCCGGTCGCGTTGACGTTGAAGCCGCCCGCCAGGGTCCGCAGGTTGGTGGCGCCCCGGCTCTGCATGGTGATGATCCCGCCGCTCTTGAGGGTGAGCTTGCGGCGGGCGCTCAGGGTGAGGTCGGTGCCCGCCTCGACGGAGACGGACCTGCCGCCCTTGATGGTGACGTCCCCGTCGCTGTCGACGGTGATCTCGGTGTTGGTGCGGTCGAGGTTGACGGTCAGCCGGCCGTCCCCGGAGGCGACCCGCACGCCCTGTTTGCCGCCGGAGCGCTGGCTGAGCAGGTCGACGCGGTTGCCCTGGCGGTCGGAGAGGGTGTGCCGGGTGGCCTGTTTGCGCAGCCCGTCGTGGAGCGGCACGTCCGGGACGCGGGTCGGCAGGTCGACGCCGTTGTACAGCCCGCCGATGACGAAGGGGTGGTCGAGCGCGCCCCGGTCGAAGGCGACCAGCACTTCGTCGCCGACGTCCATCGGGAAGATCCCGCCGCCGCTCTTCCCGCCCAGCTGCACGCACCGCGTCCAGTCGCTGACGTACGCGTCGTTCAGCCAGGGGAAGGTGAGCTTGACCCTGCCCTGGCGCAGCGGGTCCTGGACGTCGGTGACGACGGCGTTGGCGACGCTGGGCAGCCGGGAGGCGCCGCCGCCCGCCTCACCGCCGCCCGAGGCCAGTCCGTACAGCGAGCGCCACTGGCGGCCGCTGACGGTCACCCAGGACTCGTAGTGCCTGCCGTCGCCGAAGACGTGCCGCACCGAGGTCACCGTGTACTTGCCCTCGAAGGGCTCGCCCACGTCGGAGAGGGCCACCGGGACGCCGGGCCGCAACTCGGGGTTGCCACGCGCGGCCACCTCCAGCTCCGCGAAGGACGAGGTGACGTCGGTGGCGAGGGCCTCGGCGGCGTGCTGCACCTCGGACTGCTTGTCGTACGGCGACGCGGTCTCCACCAGCGTCGCGGACTTGAAGGCGCGGGCGATCTCGCCCGGGGTGACGCCGATGCTGATGCCCGGGTCGGTGGTGAGGGTCTTGACCTCGCTGATCTTCTTCTTGGTGGTGACGTTCCAGCCGCGTGTCTCCACCTTGTTGACCTGGTCGGCGGCGGTGACGGCGGCCCGCAGCCGCAGGATGTCGTGGCCGCCCTGGAGCACGAACGGGCTCTTGTCACCGTCCGTGCCCGGCGAGGGCGCCCCCGAGGACGCCTTGGGCTTCACGAACTGGAACTTGCCCTTCGCGTCCAGTGACATCACCGACTCGTTCTCGTCGGCGAGGCGCGAGAGGAAGTCCCAGTCGCTGATGTTGGGCTGGCTGATGAACTCGTAGAGCGCCGGGGTGGACTGGATCCGCCCGATCGGCACGCCCGCCTTCGCGGCCAGCCTGCGGGCGATGTCGGAGGCGGTCTGGTTGCGGTACGCGGAGACCCGGCGGCGGCGCATCAGGCGGTGCCCGAAGTCGTAGCCGCGTACGACGGCGAAGCTGCCGGTGCCGTCGTAGTCCGCCTCCAGGCCGGTGACCTCGCCGGTGAGCAGCGGATCGCCGAGCCCCTCGCCGTCGGCGACCGGGGTCAGCACCACCTCGGTGCCGAACGTCACCCCCAGCTCCCCGAGGACGATCCGGTACGGGTCGCGGAAGGTCAGCCGGAAGGCGGCGGGCACGCCCGCGCCCTGGTCGACCCAGCCCTCCACCAGCAGCGGGGCGATGTCCTTCGGAAGCTCGGCCCCGCCGATCGAGACCTGGATGACGCTGGAGAACGCGGTACGCACCATCAGCGCCGCACCTCCTCGGCGGCGGGCAGCACCAGTTCGGTCCCGGAGCGCAGCCGCGAGGGGTCGTCGATGTCGTTGGCCTCGGCGATGGCCCGCCAGGCCGACGCCTCCCCGTACTCCCGCCACGCCAGCGACTGGAGGGTGTCGCCCGCGACCACGCGGTGCACCCGCTGCGCGGTGAGCGCCCCCGAGGTCGGGTTCTGGCCCTTGGTCTTCGAGGGGATCTCGTGCAGCCGCATCTGGCAGGTCGCCCGGATCGGCACCCCGGTGGTCCCGAAGAGCGTGTAGGACGCCTCGACCGAGGAGACGTACGCCGTGAACCGCGCCGTGGAGAACGCCCCCCACTCGAACACCACCCACGGCGGCGACGGCTGCTTCGCCGCGATGCT
>NZ_JBJEHY010000226.1:0-5398 GCF_051876515.1 Nocardioides sp.
CACGCACAGGGCCAGCAGCCACACCAGCGAACCCGTCGGGTCCTCCGCCAGTCGTCCGGCGACCACGGTGCCCAGGGTGGTCCCCACCGCGGCAACGGCGGCGCAGACCAGCGCACCGAACGCCAGCGGTGAGCGGAGCCGACGCCAGTCGACGCTGCGTCGGGGGTCGGGTCCGGGAGCCGGGTGCGCGGCGGTCGCCGGCTGCTCGGCGGAGGTGGCGTCTGTGGTGGGGAGCGTCTGCGTCATCGTCTGCCGACGATACGCCGCGGGGCCGACACTCCTCCTCCGATTTTCCGCCCCAGGAGCTCAGCGAGAGGAATGTCTCCCGCGCACCGGTGGAACCGGCGTACGAACGTCGCCGGTGAACGCCGACGGGCCCGGCCGACAGCACGTCGACCGGGCCCGTACGGGGTGCGGGTCAGAGCGAGGCGAGGGCCTCGTTGAACGTCGCGGACGGACGCATCACGGCGGCCGTCTTCTCGGCGTCGGGGCGGTAGTAGCCACCGATGTCGGCGGGCTTGCCCTGGACGGCCAGCAGCTCGGCGACGATCGTCTCCTCGGCCGCGGCCAGCTTCTCGGCCAGCGGGGCGAAGGCGGCGGCCAGCCCCGCGTCCTGGGTCTGCGCGGCCAGCTCCTGGGCCCAGTACAGAGCCAGGTAGAAGTGCGAGCCACGGTTGTCGATGGTGCCCAGCTTGCGGCCCGGGGAGCGGTCCTCGTTGAGGAACGTCTCGGTCGCCTTGTCGAGGGTCTCGGCGAGCACGGTGGCGCCGGCCTTGCCGGACTGCTCGGCGTACAGCTCCAGCGAGGGCACCAGGGCGAAGAACTCGCCGAGCGAGTCCCACCGCAGGTAGTCCTCGGCCACGAGCTGCTGCACGTGCTTGGGCGCGGAACCGCCGGCGCCGGTCTCGAAGAGGCCGCCACCGTTCATCAGCGGGACCACCGACAGCATCTTGGCGCTGGTGCCGAGCTCGAGGATCGGGAACAGGTCGGTGTTGTAGTCACGCAGCACGTTGCCGGTCACCGAGATGGTGTCCTCGCCGCGGCGGATGCGCTCGAGCGAGAAGGCGGTGGCCAGCTCGGGGGTGAGGATCTTGATGTCCAGACCGTCGGTGTCGTGCTCGGTGAGGTACGTGGTGACCTTCTTGATGAGCTCGGCGTCGTGGCCGCGGGACTCGTCGAGCCAGAAGATCGCCGGGGTCGCGGAGGCGCGGGCGCGCGTCACGGCCAGCTTCACCCAGTCGCGGATCGAGGCGTCCTTGGTCTGGCAGGCGCGCCAGATGTCGCCCTCGGCGACGTCGTGGGAGAGCAGCACCTCACCGGCGGCGTTGCGGACCTCGACGGTGCCGGCGGCGGCGATCTCGAAGGTCTTGTCGTGCGAGCCGTACTCCTCGGCCGCCTTGGCCATGAGGCCGACGTTGGGCACGGTGCCCATCGTGGCCGGGTCGAGCGCGCCGTGCTTGCGGCAGTCGTCGATGACGGTCTGGTAGACGCCGGCGTAGGAGGAGTCCGGGATGACCGCGAGGGTGTCCTGCTCCTTGCCCTCTGCGTTCCACATGATGCCGCCGCTGCGGATCATCGCGGGCATGGAGGCGTCGATGATGACGTCGGAGGGGACGTGCAGGTTGGTGATGCCCTTGTCGGAGTCGACCATCGCCAGGGCCGGGCCCTCGGCGATCGCCTTCTCGAAGGCGGCCTTGATCTCGGCGCCGTTCGCGAGCTTCTCCAGGCCGGGCAGGATCGTGCCGAGTCCGTCGTTGGCGGACAGGCCGGCGGCAGCCAGGTCGTCGCCGTACGTGGCGAAGACGTCCGCGAAGAAGGCCTTCACGACGTGGCCGAAGATGATCGGGTCGGAGACCTTCATCATCGTGGCCTTGAGGTGGGCGGAGAAGAGAACGCCCTCGGCCTTGGCCTTGGCGATCGCGTTGCGCAGGAACGCGTTGAGGTGGGCGACCTCGAGCACGGAGGCGTCGACGACCTCGCCCTCGAGTACCTTCAGGCCCTGCTTGAGGACGACGGACTCGCCGGTCTCGGTGGTGAGCACGATGTCCAGGACGTCGTCGGCGGCCAGGGTCACGGACTTCTCGTTGGACTTGAAGTCGTGGGCGCCCATGGTGGCGACGTTGGTCTGGGAGTCCGAGCTCCACGCGCCCATGCGGTGCGGGTGCGCCTTGGCGTAGTTCTTGACCGACGCGGGGGCGCGGCGGTCGGAGTTGCCCTCGCGCAGGACCGGGTTGACCGCGGAGCCCTTGACCTTGTCGTACTTGGCGCGGATCTCCTCCTCCTCGGGGGTGGAGGGCGCGTCCGGGTAGTCCGGGATGTCGAAGCCCTGGGCCTGGAGCTCGGCGACCGCGGCCTTGAGCTGCGGGATCGAGGCCGAGATGTTCGGCAGCTTGATGATGTTGGCCTCGGGGGTCGTGGCCAGCTCACCGAGCTCGGACAGGGCGTCGTCGGCGAGGCCGAACTGCGCGAGGATGCGGGCGGCGACGGAGATGTCGCGGGTCTCGACCTCGACCCCGGCCTTGGCGGCGTACGCCGAGACGATGGGGAGGAACGAGTAGGTCGCCAGCAGCGGCGCCTCGTCGGTGTGGGTGTAGATGATCTTGGCCATGGTGCGACAACTCCTGTGGTGGTGTGCACGACGCGGGATTACTTGACATCAAGATACCTGACGGCCTCGCCGGGCCGGGCATCGAGCGGCTCACCCAGCATCGACCCCTCGCGGCCCCGGCGGCAACGTGACTAGAGTTCTTCGAAGCCGTCCTCCGGCCGCCCGGCCACAATTCGGAGGGTTGGTACGTCCCAGAAGCGGGAAGGCACCCTGTCATGACTGACACACACGAGGAACCCACTCTCGGCCAGAAGGTCGCAGCGGAGATCATCGGCACCTTCGGCCTGGTCTTCTTCGCGGTCGGCTCGGCCGTCTTCAGCCAGACCCTCGGCCAGGACTCCTACGTCGGCGTCGCGCTGGCCTTCGGTCTGTCCATCATCGCCTTCGGATACGCCTTCGGTCGCGTCTCCGGAGCCCACTTCAACCCCGCCGTGAGCATCGGCGCGGCCATGGGTGGACGGATCAGCTGGTCCACGGCCGGCATCTACTCGCTGGCCCAGATCGTCGGCGGCCTCCTCGGCGGTGGCCTCATCTGCCTCATCATGTTCGGCTTCGACGGCTACTCGTTCGGGGACTTCCCGCTCGGCGCCAACGCCTTCGGCGACGCCAGCGGCTCCGGGATCGCCATGTGGGCCGCACTCCTCGTGGAGTTCATCGCGACCCTCGCCTTCGTGTGGGTCATCCTCGGCGTCACCGACGAGCGCGCCAAGGCCACCACCACGCACGCCGTGCTCGCCATCGGCTTCGCCCTGACCCTGATCCACCTGGCCCTCATCGGCCTCACCGGCACCTCGGTCAACCCGGCCCGCTCCATCGGCGTGGCGTTCTTCAGCGGCGAGGACGCGATCATCCAGCTCTGGGTGTTCATCCTGGCGCCCGTCCTGGGCGGCATCGTGGCCGGCCTGACGTACCCGCTGCTGTTCGGCCGCGACGGCGAGCCCGTCGCCGGCTCGGGCCTCACCTTCGGCGGTGGCCCCAAGGCCCCGCAGCAGTTCGCCGGCGGCTACCCCGCCCAGCAGTGGGGCGGTCAGCCGGGTCAGCAGCAGCAGTACTGGAACCAGCCCGGTCAGCCGCACCCCGGCGCCCAGCAGTGGGGCCAGCAGCCGCCGGCCGCCGCGCCGCAGCCGCCGGCCCAGCAGTGGGGTGCTCCCGAGCAGGCCCAGCCGCAGGCTCCCGAGCAGCAGCAGTACTGGAGCCAGCCGGGCCAGCAGCCCGCCGCTCCCGAGCAGCAGGCCTGGGGCCAGCCCGCCCCGGGTGCGGCTCCCCAGCAGTGGGGTCAGCCGGCCGCCGGCGACGAGGACGAGGGCCACACCCAGATCCGACGCAACGACTGAGCCACCGGCTCACACGGGACCGGCCACCAGCTCCACGGAGAGGTCGTCCCGCAGCTCCAGCACCAGACCGAGGCCCGGCGCGAACCAGCGCCGGGCCTCGGCGTCGTCCGGGGCCACGGCCAGCGGCGAGGGGAACCCCACCCCGGAGGTCAGCAGCAGGTCGTCACGCTGCACGGCCAGGGTGCGACCGGTCGCCCGGGTGTCCTCGACCCGGCTCCAGGCGCTGGGCAGGGGATCGACCGAGCGGTGCTCGTACGCGTCACCGGTCCGGGGGCGTGCCGGCATGACGAGGCCGGCCAGGGCGGCACCCTCCCCGGCCCGCCAGCCGCCGGTGCCCGCCTCGTGGGCCAGCCACCAGACGTTGCCGGCCAGGTCCTGGGCGTACGCGTCGCGCCACACCTGCTCGCCTCGCGCCACGGTGAGGCCGTCGCCGTACTCCCACCGACGCGTCGAGTCGACGGCGGTACGCACCCAGGTGACCCGGATGCCCTCCACCTTCTCCGTGCCGTCCTGGGTGACGGTGGCGGTGGCCACCTGCGCGCCGTCGCGGTCGATCTCGTACGTGCGTGTCTCACCCTCGGGCCAGGCCCACAGCGGGTTGTCGACGTCGGACCCCCAGTCCTCCGCGACGAGTGTCGGCGTGGGGACCTCGAGGCCGTCCACCCCCTGCTCCGGGTACGCCTGCGGCTGCCCAGCGGAGCCGCACCCGGTCAGCAGCAGGGCCAGCGCCAGCGCCACCCCCGCGGACCCCGGACCGGCTGGACGGGGGCGGGCGGCGGTACGGCGGAGCCACGACATGGCGTCAGCATGCCACCGGCGTGGGCGCCGGCGCCCACCGCACAGACCTCGGCGCGGAGCCCCCGGTGAACGCTGCTAGCGTCAGGGGGTCAGAACCACGCTCCTGAGGAGAACTTGTGACCGCCTCCACCCAGCCGCTCAAGGTTGCCGTCACCGGCGCCGCCGGACAGATCGGCTACAGCCTGCTCTTCCGTCTCGCCTCCGGCGCTCTCGCCGCCGACCGCCCGATCGAGCTCCGTCTGCTCGAGATCGAGCCGGCCCTGAAGGCGCTCGAGGGCGTCGTCATGGAGCTCGACGACTGCGCCTTCCCGAACCTCGCCGGTGTCGAGATCGGTGCCGACCCGGAGAAGATCTTCGACGGCGTCAACCTCGCCCTGCTCGTCGGCGCCCGCCCGCGCGGCCCCGGCATGGAGCGCGGCGACCTGCTGTCGGCCAACGGCGCGATCTTCACCGCCCAGGGCAAGGCGCTCAACAAGGTCGCGGCTGACGACGTCCGCATCGGTGTCACCGGCAACCCGGCCAACACGAACGCGCTGATCGCCATGACCAACGCTCCCGACATCCCGGACGAGCGTTTCTCGGCGCTGACCCGCCTCGACCACAACCGCGCCATCTCGCAGCTCGCTGCCAAGACCGGCGCCAAGGTCACCGACATCAC
>NZ_JBJEHY010000227.1:0-5381 GCF_051876515.1 Nocardioides sp.
CCAGCATCCACGCGTGATATCCGTACTCCATGGGTCCTCCATGTGTAGCAGGGGGAAAGGAAGCGGCCCGCTCGACCTCGCTGTCGGCGGGCCCGTTCGTTTCAGTGGTGCAAGCGTGCGCGGCCAGAGTTTCGGTCGGCCCCCGCCGTTGTTGCGGCCGTGCAACGAGTTCTCCCGTTGTGTTACGGCCTCGTTTCGGAGCTCCCGGGTGCGTCGCAGGAGCGCCGACCCTCGCGGCTGGGGCGGCGGTACGCTCTGCCCGTGTCGAGTGGACGTGACCCGCAGGAGCCCGCCCAGCGATCCCTCTCCGGACGCCTGCGCCAGCGGTGGGGCCGCCGGGCGGACGGGGCCCCGGACGGGGCCCCGGACCAGGCACCAGCCCCGGCACCGGCCCCGGTCCAGACGGAGCCGGCAGGGTCTCCGGCACCGGCTGCCGACCAGTCGCCGACCGCAGCGTCTCCCGTGGTCGAGACGCTGGTGCGCGCCGGGCTGGTCGACGTCGACTGGGTGGCCGCGCAGCTGGGCGAGGCCCTGGACGACGTCCACGGGGCGGCCGTGGCGGCGGTGCGCGAGGAGGTCGCGCCGCACCCGCTCCTCGACCCCGCCCTGCTCCCCCGCGCCGGCGCAGCGGACCGTTCCGACGCCGCGGCGCTGGCCGCGTTCCTGGACCAGCCCGGTCAGCGCTCCCCGCACCCCTTCCTCGAGCCGTCCCTGGTGCCGCACCTCCTGGACGAGGCCGAGGCCACGCCCGGCGGGCTCCTGGCCCTCTGGCTGGACCGGGCCGCCGACGAGGCCGCCCTGCCGACCTCGTCACTGCCGCGACCGACGCCGTTCGCCGAGTTCCGTACGGCCGCGCTCGACGCGGCGCGGGCCTGGCGCTCCGCACACGCCGACGGCACCACCGTCCACGGGCGCAGCGCCGCGTCCCCCGCTGCAGCGGTGAGTGTGGTGGTTCCGCTCCCCGCCAGCCCGCGCCGCGTCGTGGACTGGCTGGCCGGCGTCCCGGCCGACGACGTGGAGGTCGTCGCCGTCGCCGGCTCGTCGGGTCGCGCGGCGTACGTGGTGGGCCACGTGCTCTCGACGCTCGTCGAGCGGGCGGTGCTGGTCCACGCGCCGTCCGCCGCGACCCCCACGGCTCTGCTGAACGCAGGGATCCCTCACAGCACGGGCGGGGTGGTGGAGCTGGCCAGGCCGGACGTCCAGCCCACGACGGACGCCCTGCGCGCGCTCGCCGCCGCGACCGCGTCACCGGTGGCCGTCGCCCAGCCCGTCGTCCTCGACCCCGAGCGGCTCGTGCAGTCGGCGGGTCTGGTCCTCACCCCGTCCGGGGGCACGCTGATCCTGGCCGGGCACCCGCGCTCGGACGCCGCAATGCTGGGGCACGTCGCGGTTCCCGCCGTCGCAGCGGGTCTGGTGGCGGTGCGGCGCGAGGTGCTCAAGGCGCTCGACGGCCTCGACGAGTCGTACGAGGACCGCTTCGCCGAGTCCGACCTCTCGCTGCGGGCCGCGGCGTCAGGCCTGGGCGAGAGCCGCCTGGTGGGTGACGTCACCGTCCGGGGCAGCGCCCGCTACGGCCCGCCGGCAGCCGTACGCACCGGCCTGCGCACCCTGCGGGGACGCCACGGCCCGACCCCCGTCGACCTGGACGCCCTGCTTGCCCCCGCAGGGCTCGCGACCGCCCCCGCCTCCCCTGCCGGCGAGGACGGGGGTCTCACCGCGACGGAGCTGAGGGTCGTCCGGTCCGTCTCCGAGGCGCCGCCGCGCCTGAGGTGGGCCATCGACATCGCCTCCCCCGCGGCCCCGCGCGGCGACAGGTGGGGCGACACGCACTTCGCACACTCCCTGGCCCAGGCCCTGGAGCAGCTGGGCCAGCACGTGGCCGTCGACCACCGGGAGGCCCGCGACCGTGCCAGCCGACGCCTCGACGACGTCGTGCTCGTGCTGCGCGGCCTCGACGCGGTCACGCCCCCGACCGGGCCGGTCACCATCCAGTGGCTGATCAGCCACCCCGACCTGGTCACCCGCGAGGAGCTGGCTCCCTACGACCTGAGGTACGCCGCCAGCCTGCCCTGGGCCCGCGAGACCAGCGCCCGCTGGGGCCTGCGCATCGACCCGCTCCTGCAGTGCACCGACCCGGCGCGCTTCCACCCGTACGCTCCGCACGGGACCGACGACGGGGACGCACTCTTCGTGGGCAACTCCCGCGGTGAGTTCCGCCCGGTCGTCCGGGCGGCGCTGGCCGCCGGTGTCGACCTGCGCCTGCACGGGTACGGCTGGGAGGAGTTCGTCGGCCCCGGTGCCGTGGTCTCGCAGGCGGTCCCCAACGAGGAGCTCGGCCGGTTGTACGCCGGAGCCCGGGTGGTGCTCGCCGACCACCACGACGACATGCGCCGCGACGGGTTCCTGGCCAACCGGCTCTTCGACGCCGCGGCGTGCGGTGCCCGGGTGCTCAGCGACGAGGTCGAGGGCATCGCCGAGACCTTCCACGGGTTGGTGGTCCCGTTCAGCGACGACCAGCACCTCGCCGACCTCCTCACCCGGGTCGACGCGGTGTGGCCCGGCGACCAGGAGCGCCTCGCCCTGGCGGAGCAGGTCGCGAACGAGCACAGCTTCGCCCGACGGGCCGCCACCCTCCTCGAGGCGGCTCTGGCCGTGCGGGCCGGGCGGACCGCCTGAGACGCGACGACGCCCCGGAGCGGACTCCGGGGCGTCGCGGGCGAACGGTGTGCGAGCTCAGCCGAGCAGCGCGTCGACGAACGCCTCGGGCTCGAAGGGAGCCAGGTCGTCGGCGCCCTCGCCAAGACCGACCAGCTTGACCGGCACGCCGAGCTCGCGCTGGACCGCGACGACGATGCCGCCCTTGGCGGACCCGTCGAGCTTGGTGAGCACGATGCCGGTGACGTTGACGATCTCGCTGAACACGCGCGCCTGGATCATGCCGTTCTGGCCGGTGGTGGCGTCGAGGACCAGCAGCACCTCGGTGACCGGGGCCTGCTTCTCGATGACCCGCTTGACCTTGCCGAGCTCGTCCATGAGACCGGCCTTGTTCTGCAGGCGGCCCGCGGTGTCGACCAGCACCGTGTCGATGCCGGTGTCGACGCCCTGCTTGACCGCCTCGAACGCGACGCTGGCGGGGTCCCCGCCCTCGGGGCCGCGGACGACCTCGACGCCGACGCGCTCACCCCAGGTGGCGAGCTGGTCGGCCGCCGCGGCGCGGAACGTGTCGGCCGCGCCGAGCGTGACCGTACGGTCCTGTGCCACGAGGATGCGGGCGATCTTGCCGACGGTCGTGGTCTTGCCGGCGCCGTTGACGCCGACCACGAGGACCACGCCGGGCTTGCCGTCCTCGCCCGTCACCTGCAGGCGGCGGTCCAGGTCGGGCCCGACGAGCTTCACGAGCTCCTCGCGCAGGACCTCGCGCGCCTGGGCGGGCGTCGTGCCCTCGACCCGGACGCGGGTGCGCAGCTGCTCCACGAGCTCCTGGGTGGGCGCGACCCCGATGTCAGCGGTGAGGAGCGTGTCCTCGATGTCCTCCCAGGTGTCCTCGTCGATGCGGTCGCGCGACAGCAGCGACAGCAGTCCCTTGCCCAAGGCGCTCTGGCTGCCAGCGAGGCGCTCGCGGAGCCGGACGAGACGGGAGGCGGTGCCCTCGGGACGCTCGAGGGTGACGGTCGGGGCCTCGGCCGGGGCAGCCGGCTCCTCGGCCTCGTCGGCCGGTCCGGCCTCCGGCGGCTCGGTCTCCCGCTCGGGAGTCGGTGCGATGACGTCCGTGGTGGTGCCCGGGGACACGCCCTTGCGGCGCGAGCCGGAGATGAGAGCGGCGACGCCCAGGAGGGCCAGCACCGCGATGCCGATGATCAGGTAGAGCCATTCACCCATGGGGATCATCCAACCAGACGGCCGCGGGCCGTCCGCACCGTGTGGTCAGGTGCCCGGGTACTCGGGGTCTGGTGCTCGGGGTCTGGTGCTCAGCCGGCCCGGCGACGCGGCGCGGGCCGCGCGACGACCGGCTGGTCCGGGTCGATGACCGGCAGGGCCTTGGCGCCCTTGCGCATCGCCTCGCCGAGGCGGGGCACGACGGGAAGGTCCTCACCCCGCTGCGGGTAGGCGACGTAGGCCACCACGGCCCCGGCGACGAGCAGTCCGACGAGCATCGTGAGCAGGAGGGTGAGCACGGGTCCTTCTTCCGAGAGAGTTCAGGTCCGCCGCCCACCATGTCACAGGGCACCGGACCGACCCGCACCGGCGCGGGGGCCCCGGGGGAAGTGAGACGAGACCCACACCGAGGCCCAGCGGGGACCCGGAAAGTGCCCGCCTTGCGGCAGCTCGCGTCTCTCAGACGCGCTCGGACTCGCGCAGCCGCTGGCTGATGACGGTGGAGACGCCGTCGCCGCGCATGGTGACGCCGTACAGCGCGTCCCCGACCTCCATGGTGCGCTTCTGGTGGGTGATGACGAGCAGCTGGGAGTTCTCGCGCAGCTCCTCGTAGATCTCCAGCAGACGCCCCAGGTTGGTGTCGTCGAGGGCCGCCTCGACCTCGTCGAGGATGTAGAACGGCGAGGGTCGAGCCTTGAAGAGGGCCACCAGGAACGCCACCGCCACCAGCGACCGCTCGCCGCCCGAGAGCAGCGAGAGGCGCTTGACCTTCTTGCCGGGCGGGCGCGCCTCCACCTCCACGCCGGTGGTCAGCATGTTGGACGGATCGGTGAGCAGCAGTCGCCCCTCGCCTCCGGGGAAGAGCCGCGCGAACGTTGCGTCGAACGCCTTCTCCACGTCCGCGTACGCCTCGGCGAAGACCTGCTCCACGCGGGCGTCGACCTCGGCGACGATGTCCATGAGGTCCTTGCGGGTGCGCTTGAGGTCCTCCAGCTGCTCGGTGAGGAACTTGTGCCGTTCCTCCATGGCCGAGAACTCCTCGAGCGCCAGCGGGTTGACCCGCCCCAGCATCGCCAGGCCACGCTCGGCCGCCTTGAGCCGCTTGGCCTGCTCCTCGCGCACGAACGGCACCGGCGCGGGCTGCTCCTCACCGTCGGCGACCTCCCCGAAGAACGGGACCGGCGTGTGCGGGCCGTACTCGGCGACCAGTCCCTCGACGTCGAGGCCGAGCTCCTCCAGGGCGCGCTCCTCGAGCTGCTCGATCCGCATCCGCTGCTGGGCGCGGGCGAGCTCGTCCCGGTGGGCTGAGTTGACCAGCTCGTCGTGCTCGCGACCGAGGTCACGCAGGCGCGCGCGCACCTCGAGGAGCTGGGTCTCGCGCTCGCGGCGGGACTCCTCGACGGCGGCCCGCTCGTCGGCGGCCGCCATCACCGACCGGTCGAGGCGGGCGAGCACCACGGCCACGGCCGCGCTCACGGCTTCGGCCGCACGGCCCTCGCGCAGCA